>JAOTYW010000300.1 GCA_029861705.1 Flavobacteriaceae bacterium | reverse complement strand
GACCGAAGGTCTTGGCGCAGGAGCAAATCCTGAGGTCGGTGAACAGGCGGCCGTTGAAAGTATGGAGGACATCAAAAGACTTTTAGACAACAATACCAAAATGCTCTTTATTACTGCAGGTATGGGCGGTGGTACCGGAACGGGTGCAGCTCCTATTATTGCTAAGCAGGCTAAAGAAATGGATGTGCTTACTGTAGGCATCGTGACGACACCTTTTCAATTTGAAGGTCGCAATAGATGCAAGCAAGCGCAATTGGGAATTGAAAAACTCCGTGATTCTGTTGACTCACTTATTGTCATAAACAACAATAAGCTGCGTGAAGTATATGGTAATCTTGGTTTTAAAGCGGGATTCTCTAAAGCAGATGAAGTGCTTGCGACGGCAGCCAGAGGTATTGCCGAAGTAATTACACATCACTATACACAGAACATTGACCTTCGGACGCCAAAACCGTTTTGGCAGATAGCGGAACCGCAATCATGGGATCTGCCATGGCCTCCGGATCATCACGGGCTCAGGAAGCGATCATGAAAGCACTGGATTCACCACTCCTTAATGATAATAAGATCGCAGGTGCAAAGAACGTATTACTACTGATTGTCTCTGGTAAGGATGAGATCACTATTGATGAGATCGGTGAAATAAATGATCATATCCAGTTAGAGGCAGGACATGGAGCTAATATCATTATGGGTGTTGGAGAAGACGACACGCTCGCTGAGGCCATCGCAGTTACGGTGATCGCAACCGGCTTTCACATAGATCAGCAAGATGATATTGTCAATACTGAAACAAAGAAGATCATTCATACCCTGGAAGATGAGCAAAAGGCGGAACAAGATCTTTCAGAAGAAAAAATCGTTCATGAGTTAGTAGAGGAAGAAATATTTGAACCCATTGTCAAGCATACCCTGGAAGAAGATGCCGGTGACCTGGTGCCTACCACAGATTATATTCGGAATTTCAATGTCTTTTATGAAGAGGTAGTTGCAGAGCCGATAGACGAAGATTTTATCATTATCGATTCTAAAGATCTGATTAATGATATTGAAGTGATCGATCCGGAGATCGTCTCAGTGACCAAAGAGGAGCAGGTAGAATTGTCTTTTGAACTTCCCATAATTACTGATACAGAAGAGTGTCCTGAGAAAGAGTCGGAGAATGTGATAACCTTTAGCCTGGACGAAGATGTAGCAGAAATGGAGATGGAAGATCATATAGAGGTAATCCCGGTACTGGATTATAATAAGCAAGGCGAAACTCGATATAGCCTTGAAGACTATATCGAAATAGAGACTACACTCACTGGCGAAAAATCTAAGGCGGAGGACTACGAGCCTAAATTATTAGAAGATGAGCTCATTTTTGAGAAAAGGGTGATCAACAAAAAAGAAACGGGAGATGAAGGAGAAGCAGCTAAAGATCCAAACCCGGTAAATAGTCCAATAGATCAGATATTAAAAGACAGGGCTGATGAAAGGCGGCGCAAGTTGAAAGACTTCAACTACAAGTTCAAGAAGAATGTAAATAGTATCGACGAGATCGAAAAAGAACCTGCCTATAAGCGTCAGGGAGTTGAACTGGAAGATCCAAAAAAAGAGGGCAAAGTAAGTCGGACTTCCCTCGCTGAAGACAGCAATGATGAAATTCAATTGCGTTCTAATAACTCATTTTTACATGACAACGTGGATTAGCCGATGGTGAAATAGTAAATGCGTACTATTCAAACCCGGGAATGCTCTCACATTTTCGGGTTATTTTTTTATCTTATTCACATCATAAGCGATACAAAATGAAATTACAGGATAAAGTTATGACGGCCATCAAAGAGGCTATGAAAGCTAAGGATACAGTCACGCTCGAATCATTACGTGCTATTAAATCGGCCTTATTGATGGCGCAGACAGAGAAAGGGGCTAGCGGGGATCTTTCGGAAGGAGCAGAATTAAAAATCCTCCAAAAATTAGTTAAGCAGCGAAAGGATAGTGCGGCCTTGTTTGTAGAGCAGGGCCGGACAGATCTGGCCGAAGATGAAACCGCCCAGGCTGAGATTATTGCCAAATTTTTGCCGGAACAACTAACTGAGGAAGAAATTGAAAAAGTGGTTGTTCAAACTATTGATGCCATTGGCGCTACAGGGATGCAGGATATGGGGAAAGTGATGGGAATTGTATCTAAAGAGCTGGCCGGACAAGCAGACGGGAAAACCATTTCTCAGGTGGTTAAAGCAAAGCTTGGATCCTAAATCAAATAACATGGATCCACGTAAAGCGTTAGAAGAAGCTGTGCAAAAGACAG
>JAOTYW010000118.1 GCA_029861705.1 Flavobacteriaceae bacterium | reverse complement strand
GTTTTTTCGAAGTAGACAATCGGGTATACCTGGGAGTTGTAATGCTCGCATGGGCAGGTTTCCTTCTAGGGCTGATTGAGTCTTTCATTCATTTGAAAAAGTTGAAACGAAAAGCGCACTATTCAAATTCCGATCAGCCCTGATTTTATTTTTCAAAGTAATTGCTTAGATTGCGCCGATGGGTCGCAGCAAAGAATACGTTCGCACTGAAGTATTAGACAAAGCCATGAATCAATTTTGGCGGTCTGGTTATGCCCATACCACTATTCGCGACTTGGAAAAGGCCATGGGCATCAATCAATTTTCCATATATAATAGCTTCACCAGCAAAGCAGATTTATATAGAGAAGTTCTCGAAAGATACAGCAGTACCATGCACCGGACTAATTTAAGAAACCTGAGCTCCAAGGATGCCAATATTTCAGATATCCGTGACTTCTTTGAACAATTTGCCTCTTGTCTATTAAACAAAGAAATGCCTAACAGCTGTATGATGGTCAATTCAATTCTCATGTTCGAACAATTCCCCGATTCCATCCGGCAAGTCGTAAATACATTTTTTGATTCAATAGAATCCTATTTACGGATCGCCCTGGAAAATAGTAAGGAAAAGGGAATGGTAAGACCAGACCTTGATGTGGAGACCGAAGCCAGATATTTATTAAGCATAAGTCAGAGTCTTTCTGTGATCCATTTTAATAAAAAGAAAAGTGAAATAGAAACCTATATTGATCATGCTCTAACGAAACTGAAATAAAAAATTTTAAACCCTAACTAAGCGATTGCTTAGTTTATTAAATCAACGACAATGGCACATTTACCCTATGTAGAGTACGAGGATGCACATCCCTTACAGAAAAAGGTGTGCGACGACGCCAAAGCCCGTTTTGAAATGATCTTGAATATTTTCAAAATCACAGGGCACGCACCAGAAATGTCTGAAAAAATGTGGGACATCTTTTTTGAGATCCTCAAAGAAGGTCAGATCAGCTGGTATGACAAAGAACTTCTCATTTTAAAAGCTACGAAAATGGGCGACTGTTTTTACTGCGTAACCCAACACGAAGCGGTATCCGAACGTTTAGGAATTTCAAAAGAAAAACAGGCTGATATCATCGGGGTTGAATATCGATTTAGTCCACATTACAAACCCAATGAAGTTGCCATCCTTGACTTATGCGGTCATGTAGTATTGAATCCCGAGAATATCCCGCAAGAAGTATGGGATAAGGTGAAAGAATATTATGACGATGGACAGATCGTTGAGATCGTTGCGACCATAGGTGCTTATTTACAAGTTAGCAAATTTGGCGACGCCCTGGGGGTAGAATTAGAAGATGTATGGGGTGGGCACGAGCCCGTATTATTTGCAGCGGAAGCACCGACTTCAAAAGTAGCGCAAGCGCACTATGATCATTTTATGGAATCTAAAAACTAACTGTTATGGCTGTTGTAACATATATCGAAAATCCCAGCAAAGAACTCCAACCTATTTACGCCAATGCCAAATCATTTTTCGGACATGTCCCTAATTTAGTGAAAGCGCTAGGCTCCAATTTTGCCATGTGTAAGTCCATAACCAATTTTATGATACAATCCCTTGGGGAAGGACATGTTAATTGGGCCTTTAAGGAATTGGTTATTCTCAAAACCTTACGCGTAATGAAGAGTCACTATTCCTATGGAGCCCATGAGCAAATCGCTCGGTCCCTGGATGTTTCTGAAAGCAAAATTGGTGATATTGCCAACTCGATCTGGCGGAGTAGTACACATTTTAGCGAAGGAGAAAAATTGGTCTTCGAATTGGTCGAACAAATTGGCATTGATGCAAACGCCGTAACGGCCGATTTATGGACAGAACTGCGAAAGCATTGGAGTGATAGTCAACTAGTGGAATTAAATGGCGTCATCACCACTTTTATTATGATCGGAAGGGTTGGTGATACACTTGGGGTTTCAGACCCAGTATTGTTTACAAGAGATTTGCATTAATCAATAGATAAACGTCCTTTATTCAGCCCGTTCAAACCCAGTATTAATCAGGCATTATGGGACCGATCGGGCTGATTTTTCACCTTTATACGATTCATAAAAATGTCAGTTTTAGCTTGTTCGTATTCATATTTGACTATCTTTAAAGGGCTATGAAGAGTACTACACCATATTATTTGCTCGGGATATTGTTCCTTCTGTCTGCCTGTACAACTGACGATCATCTTAAAGACGATCTGATAGGTACAGCAGAAGTAGGGCAGATTGATCTTAATGCAGCATCATGTGATGCCGTTGATTTTGGGGCTTGGCAAGATTCCCGGTATAATTTGCCTTATCATCCGGGAGAATCCAGGCAAATTGGCCTAAGCAGCTGTAGTGGTGAAATCCACAGTGTAGGAACGCCAGACCAGTTTGCCGTAGATTTTGAAATGGAGATTGGAGACTTTGTTTTGGCTGCACGAAGTGGAAGAGTGGTATATGTCGAGGAATCAGGTGTTGATGGCAATTATCCAAATAACATAATAGTCATTCGCCATAGTGACGGAACCTTTGGGCAATATATGCACCTTACGTTCAACGGAGCCGTGGTGGAAGAAGGAGAATCCGTGACCCAGGGAGAACTTATCGGGTATAGCGGGGCGACAGGTTTCGCCAGTGACCCGCATTTACATTTTGTTGTTTCCACACCCCTAAAATGGACCTTCCCTTATTTCTCTATTCCCCTTACCTTTAAGAATACCATCGCCAACGAACGTGGACTTTTAGAAGGGCATTTTTACCCAGCCTACCAACCTGAGTAGTCTGGCATTTCTCTCCCATTATTTGCACTTCACGGTCTCAACCATGCTGTAGAACCTTTCCGCAAAGGCGGGTTAGAGGCATTAGGAATAGCCGAATTAGATGGCCCAAAAAATACATTAAGCCAGGTATAAATATCTGTGAGCACAATAACAAAGCCGGAATTTTCCATCTTTTTTATATCCCTTCCCTTAGTTAAATACCTCTCTTACGTCTATTTTTACCCTATTCACTCAATCTCATTTTCAAATTAAACACTATCCACCTAATTTTGATGGTGTTCATTAACTCATAATCCTTAAAACTATGTTACGTATTACCTTTATGCTAATTGTGTTTGCCCTCACAGGATTGCACGCCCAAACAAAGAATTTTATCGATCAGCCTTATTTGGAAACAACGGCACAGGTTGACACCCTGGTGGTGCCAGACAAGATATATCTCTCTATCTATATTTCTGAGAAAGATACTAAAGACCGTATTTCGGTAGAAGAACTGGAGACCCGGATGCAGGCTAAGCTTAAACAGTTAGGTATCGACACAAAAGAACAGCTCAGCCTTGGAAGTCTTTCCTCAAATTTTAAAGATTATTTCCTGAGAAAAACGGGCGTACTTAAGTCCAAATATTATTCACTCCTTGTCTTTGATGCACTCACAGCCGGAAAAGTGATCCAGGGGCTTGAATCAGTGGGTATAGCCAATGTAAATTTTCAAAAAGCCGAAGTATCCAATTTGGAAGAAATAAAAGTTATGCTTCGTGGAAAAGCCGTAGCCAAAGCTGCTACACATGCAAAAGTGATGGTCGAGCCATTAGGGCAAACGGTTGGTAAGGCCTTGTTCTTATCAGATATGAATACCGGAATAATCTATGGCTGGAGAAACCAGAATCGTATGCAGGAAATGACTATGGCCAAGGCTGATGGCTATCAACCGATTGATGTAGATTTTCAGAAAGTGAAGGTAAGCAGTACAGTTAATGTTAAATTCGCCATTGATTGATCAACCCTTGTATTTCACTGGCAAATAGACCAATTTTTTAGTTTCAAAAAATGGTGCGTCAAAATAGTCGCTTAAAGGGTAGATCTGAGCTTTGGGGTAATTCGCCAACTCTTCTTTGAGATCACCGCCTTTTAAATATAGGATGCCATTTTTAAGCGCATGCCGACTTTTTTTCGCGATCCTGCCTTTTACCAGGCTAACAAAAGTGGGCATAGCCGCCACAGCCCGACTGATAATAAAATCAAATTTTTCCTCCACGTCCTCCACCCTGGCATGTACGGTTGTCACATTGGTCAGCCTTAAACCTGCCACAACCTCATCAACGACTTTAATTTTCTTGCCAATGGAATCAACTAAAGTGAAATGAACGTCTGGGAATAGAATAGCCAGCGGAATGCCCGGGAAACCGCCTCCAGTGCCCACATCAAGAATTTCAGCCCCTGGTAAAAACTGGATCACTTTTGAAATTCCAAGTGAGTGCAATACATGCCGGAGGTATAATTCTTCCATGTCTTTTCGGGAAACCACATTGATCTTTGCATTCCAATCTTTATACAAAATCTTTAATTTTCGGAACAATTCTTTCTGTTCCTCAGTTAGCTTGGGAAAAGACTCAAATATGATTCTAGCATCCATATGTGGGCCAAATGTACTATTTTTGCCAGGGGATTTCTTAAAATTAATTTCCATGGGTATGACGACGGGTCATTTGGCGTTATATCTTTAAGTAAAATGTACATATGAAGGCATCAGCTATTCGATTCTCCCGAAAAGACTCAGCACAGTTCTTTAAGACGCTGAATAAGAGGGTAAACGATTATTTCAATCAAAATAATATTAAGAAGACAGGCAACTGGAAATTATATCTTAAGACAGCGATCATGTTTTCGCTTTTTTTGACCCCTTATTTCCTAATCCTAAGTCTAAACCTTCCCAACTGGGCCAACTTATTACTCACCGTAGTAATGGGGATTGGTATGGCAGGAGTGGGCATGAATGTCATGCACGATGGAAATCATGGCGCCTACTCTTCTAAGCGTTGGGTGAATAAGATCATGGGAGGCAGTATTTACATCCTGGCTGGCAATGTGTATTGCTGGCAGGTACAGCATAATGTACTGCATCATACGTATACGAATATCCATGAGCACGATGAAGATCTGGAAGCAGGTCGCATCTTGCGTTTTCACAAGCATGCTAAATGGCAAAAGCATCATCGGTGGCAGCATTACTATTCTATTTTCTTATACGGTCTTCTTACATTCAATTGGGCAATTACGACTGACTTTAAGCAAATGTATCGCTACACTAAGCGTAAATTGTCTTACCGGAAGTTTCCAAATCCTTTTGTGAATTGGAGTGTTCTTGTTGCCTCAAAATCGATCTATATTACCATTTGGTTTATTCTTCCCATGATTATTCTCAACATTGCCTGGTGGAAAGTATTGATCGGTTTCTTTGTAATGCACTACGTTGCCGGAGTGATCCTGAGTGTTGTTTTTCAACTGGCACATGTTGTTGACGAGGCAGAAACTCCCCTTCCTGAAAAAGATGGAACAATGAAAAACACTTGGGCCATACATCAACTTCTGACAACAGTAAATTTCGGTACTAAAAATAGAATAGTGAATTGGTTTACCGGTGGATTAAATCACCAGGTAGAGCACCACATTTTTCCTCACATTAGCCATGTTCATTACACAAAAATTTCAAAGATTGTCAAAAAGACAGCCTTGGAATTTAATTTGCCCTACAATGAATATAAAACTACCAGAAAAGCCATAATTTCGCATTTCAAACATTTGAAGGAATTAGGCAAAAATCCTGCCTTACAATACCAGTAACAGGCTCATCATGAAGCAACATTTATCCGAGCGTATACAAAATATGGCCACCTCGGCTACGCTCGCTATGGCAGCAAAAGCACGGGAACTCCGCGGAGAAGGTAAAGACATAATTGGCCTTAGTCTGGGAGAGCCCGACTTCAATATTCCGGATTTTATCAAGGAAGCAGCTAAGCAAGCCGTGGACGATAACTACAGTAGCTACACTCCAGTGAATGGCTATGCCGAATTACGTCAGGCCATTTCAAGAAAATTTAAAAGGGACAACGGCCTGGATTATTCAGAAAAACAGATCGTTGTATCAACCGGTGCCAAACAATCTCTGGCCAATTTGGCCATGGTTTTACTGAATAAAGGAGATGAAGTGATCTTGCCTGCCCCTTTTTGGGTCAGCTATCACGATATTATCAAATTAGCCGAAGCTGTTCCTGTTATGGTGCCGACCACTATCGAAACAGATTTTAAGATCACACCACAACAGTTAGAAGCTGCTATTACTCCCAAAACTAAAATGCTTTGGTTCAGTTCTCCTTGCAATCCCAGTGGATCCGTTTATAGCCCGGAAGAGCTTGAGGTCTTGCCGAAATATTGCGAGATCACCCGAATATTTTTATCGCTTCTGACGAGATCTACGAACATATAAATTTTCGTTCTCAACATGCGAGTATTGCTGCCCTCGACGGTATGTATAACAGAACTATAACAGTCAACGGTGTTTCTAAAGCCTTTGCCATGACAGGATGGCGAATTGGCTATATAGGTGCTGCCGAATGGATCGCAGCAGCCTGCACCAAATTTCAGGGTCAGATCACAAGTGGTGCCAATGCCATTGCCCAACGGGCTACGATAACAGCTCTTGAAGCGTCTCCGACTAAGATCCAATATATGATCGATGAATTCAGGCAACGCAGAGATCTAGTACTTGGACTACTGAAGGAAATTCCCGGATTCAAAGTCAATGTTCCCGAAGGGGCATTTTATGTCTTCCCGGATATCTCTGACTTTTTTGGAAGAACACTCAAAGGAGTGCAGATCAACAATTCTTCCGATCTGGCCATGTACCTTTTAGAACACGCCAATGTAGCAACAGTCACCGGTGAAGCTTTCGGTGCACCTAATTGCATTCGTATCTCATACGCCGCTTCTACCCAAGAATTGGTCGAAGCCATCACAAGGATCAAAAAGGCTGTAAGTTAAACTTCGTACTATGTCTGCAAATGTCACCCCCTATGACGATCAGGAAAGGGGGAAAAAAGAACAAGTGACTCAAATGTTCGATACCATAGCTAACGAATACGATGGTCTCAATCGTGTTATTTCCCTTGGTATTGATACCAAATGGCGCAAGCGACTGGTAAAGTTGGTAAAAGAAAAACAGCCTGAAAAAATACTGGACATAGCGACAGGGACAGGAGACCTGGCAATCGCCTTGGCGGAAACGGGGGCTGAGCAGATCATCGGATTGGATATTTCTAAAGGGATGCTCGAGGTTGGCCAAAAAAAGATAGTCGCCAAAAATCTGGATAAAACGATCCAAATGGTACTAGGGGACGGAGAGCATTTACCTTTTGATAATAATTACTTTGACGCCATCACTATTGCTTTTGGGGTACGAAATTTTGAGGATCTGGAACAAGGACTCAAAGAGATTCTCAGAGTCCTCAAACCCGGTGGTATTCTGGCCGTACTGGAAACATCTGTTCCTACCAAAACCCCAATAAAACAAGGCTATTTCCTGTATACGCGATACATCTTACCGCTTATTGGGCGACTCTTCTCCAGGGATCGCAATGCCTATGCCTATTTATCGGAATCCGCAGCAGCATTTCCCCATGGAAAAGCTTTCAACAATATTTTAGGCAAAATTGGGTTTATAGGTATGGAGAATAAACCCCAGAGTCTGGGTGTTGCCTCCATATACATTGCTTCAAAATAGACGTATGAATAGAGGATTCCTGATTTGGGCCGGATTATTTTTCCTATTCGCCAACCCAACATTCTCGCAATTCAACGAAAAGCCGATAATTAATCTTCAAAATGAAGACAAAGCTTTTTTGAATTGGGGGTATTATTTGGGGTTCAATATCTTTGATTTTAAGCTAGATTATAAAAACGATCTGGAACCCATCCTTATTGAGACCACTGTTGGTTTTAACGTTGGGCTGATAGGCGAAATGCGGATCAATAACCACCTGGATCTTCGTTTCGAACCTGGTTTATTTTATTCACAACGCACCATAGGTTTCCCGGGATTCACTGAGGATAACGATGCCATCCGCAATGTTAAGAGCACTTACATTAGCTTTCCATTTTTAATAAAAGCTAGTGCCAAGCGAATAGGTAACTGGAAACCTTTTATTGTTGGGGGCGTAGGGCCTTCGCTAAATCTTGGAAGCAGTGAAGATAGCCTCGATGATAATGCAAGTGGCACTTTTCGAATGAAAAAGAATGTGCTTAATTACGAACTTGGATTTGGTATAGATTTCTATACAGAATATTTCAAATTCACTCCCTCTATCAGGGGTGTATTTGCTCTTACCGATGAACTTGTGCCGGATAATGATCCAAATAGCCCCTGGACAGGTAATATTGAAGCATTAGTGACCCGAGGCTTTTTTATCAATTTTACTTTTGAATGATCATTGCGATCTTCTGATCTCATGCAAGAAAATGGCCGAAGCTGTGGCCACGTTTAAACTCTCAGCACTTGAAGATCCATATTGTTGTATGCTAATTGTATGATGTAGCGCTTTTTGAACCCCGACTGATATTCCGTGCGACTCACTACCCATGACCAGTACACCTTCTTTTGGAAATGTTGTGCCCTGAATAGGTGTTCCATCGAGCATGGCTCCATAACTATCATTAGGAAAACCTTTTACAAAAGATGTAAGGTCTGTATAGTGTACATGCACACGACCAATTGATCCCATCGTCGCTTGCACAACCTTAGGGTTGTAGCAATCCACTGTGTCTTC
>JAOTYW010000117.1 GCA_029861705.1 Flavobacteriaceae bacterium | reverse complement strand
ACGGAATTGGAAAAAACGGGGATGCATCCCGAGCTGGGGGAAGTTACTTTAAAAGAATTGCTCGCTACCCGCCTCATCTTGTCTTCACTTATTGAGTCAAATAACCCAAAAAAATCCCTATATTTAATAAGAGGTAACCCCTTGTATTCCCCTTATCGTTTAAACAATTTGACCGCCCGTTTAACGAATCAATTTTAAAATCCCCTGGATAGAAACTTTTAAAACCTTAATATGTAAAGGAAATAGAAATTTTCTTGAACAGATCTAGACGGAGTGTCTACTTGCGCATAAAATGTAAAAAACAACCCATGATGGAAAAAAATATTATCAATCTGGCCCTAAAAGGTGGCGGTGTGAAAGGGATCGCCTATGTCGGTTCCTTAAAAGAATTAGACAAACGAGGCCACTATAATACCATTAAGCGCGTATCAGGTACTTCGGCAGGTGCTTTAGTCGCCCTTATGATCGCCTTAAAGTTATCTCCCGACCAGATGGAGGAACTCATGCGAGGCCTTGATTTCAATTCATTCAAACGAGGATGGAATCCCATTCGGATCTTTACAAAATACGGTCTTTATACCGGGGATGCGATCTTGGATTTTATCGAGAAATGTTATCACAGATCTCCGCTCTTTTTGAAGAGGGAAAGTACATTTCAAGACCTGAAGGAAGCCGGAGGGCGGGATCTAATTGTGTTTGCGTCTAACCTGAACGAGAATACCCTGAATGAATTCTCGGAACACCAAACTCCAAATTGCATAGTGGCTGAAGCAGTACGGGCTTCTATGTCGATCCCTATCTTCTTCAAAAGCTGGAAATTCTCTAATGGTATCCCTAATGACCATATCTATGTCGATGGGGGGGTGACTTTTAACTACCCCTTGTCCTTCTTTGACCATCCTGAATTCAATGAGGACCCGTGGACACCCAATGAGGAGACCCTGGGCCTATTCCTGGAGCAACAAAGTGTATATGAGCACTTCGAAAAAAACCCCTTGAATCCTGATAATCCGAAAAGACATAAATCATCCGTTTTTAAGCGGTATATTAACAAGTTCAAATACAATGCCTGGATCACTTCCTATTTTAAACATCTTTTTAGCACTATATTGAATTCCCAGAACATCGGGCTTTTTGAAGAAAGTTTCCTCGTGCGAAGAACTGTGTTTATAGATGATTTGGGAATTTCAGCAACAAAGTTTAATTTAAACGATGCTGATAAGGATGACCTTATAAAATCAGGAAGTGTTGGTGTTCTGCGCTATTTTGAATACCTGGAATCCCTTGATAAAAAATATACCAATTACCGACAAACTATAACCGATGAGCACTCAAAATCCTTTAACCCTGGTCACGCCAGTAAATCCGGAGAAACTACCGAGATTACGTAAAATACTGGAATCCATGAAAGAAACCCTTGAGAAAGGGAATCATGTGCTGATGGATTTCGAAAAAGCCAGTGACATCCATTATCTCAGGTGGTTGATCATCGATGATAAAAATTCGCCTTTTACGAAAGAAGAGGATAAAGGCAGGTCTCCCAAATTAGTGTATTCCTCCAATTTTGACGGGTCTGTAGAAAAACACCTGGATGACCTGAGCTCAGATGGCCTTAAACCGATACAAGATCCGAATCATCCTCATGCCATAGATCCTAATGAAAATCTGATGGACCAGATCTACGGTTGTTGCACAGACTATCCGGAACCTGGTAACCGAACTCCGGATACTCGGAAAAAATTTTTTAAGGCGAATATCGTAAAAGTCGCCGCATTTTACAGAGGGAGTCCAAGGCGAAGCGTCAAACAAATACTTCAGGAGAATGACCTCAGGATCCATTTGAAGCAACTGCTCGAGGATCGCCCGTGGAATGGCGCTACAGCTTTGGAAATGCATCGAACCTTACAAAAGGAAATATTGGAGGATCCCAAATTCAGCTGGGCAAAAGAAAAGTTCAAAATGCCGCGTATCAATTATTTTAAATTGGGCCTTTTAGGATTGGTCATACTTATTTTGCTTCCAGTCGTTTTGATATGGGTAATAATCGTTCAATTAGGTTATGAAAAAAAGGACAAATATTATGAAAATTACCGCAGTGATCTGAATGCTGAAAAAGTAGAGATCCTGGAAGAATATGAGGACCTCACTGCCGGAGAAAATACAGATGAATCAGATCCACATGTTAAGAATATGGTCATCAATTACCAAAATCAATTCAGCCAGCTTGTGGATCTGAAACCAGGCAAGGTAAGGCGAATCACCTTTAAAGCTATGATGTTGTTTGCCCGGGTGCTTATCCCCATCCAATTTGTTGATGGAAGGCTGATGAATATTCCAACTATTCATTTTGCCCGCTGGGTCTTGTTTGATGATGAAAAAAGGGTCTTGTTCTTTTCCAACTTTGATGGAAGCTGGCAGCAGTATCTCGGAGATTTTATCGATCAGAGCGGCTGGGGCCTAACAGCTATTTTCTCCAATACCACCGTCTTCCCCAAGACAAATTGGTTAGGACTAACCGGCATATTATCTATGAGAAATATTATGCCTACATCCAAGAATTTTTTCCCGGGTGGCGCTTATAACGAAGAGCATTTCCTGGCTTGGAGCCGCGATACAGAGTTGCCAACAGACATCTGGTATTCGGCCTATCCGGAACTGTCCATAAAGAATGTAAATAACAATTCCTGGATCCGTGTCTTATTGCAGAAGAACCTGAATAAAAAGAAAGCCAAGAAATTTTTTGAACTAATCTAATACCATATGTATACCATAGAATTAGAAGATGTACAGGGCTACGTGCTCAGGGAATATCGAAATCTGAAATTTTCCCGCTTTGTATTGTTGAACGTAACAGATGCGCAACACGCGAAGTCCTGGATAAATAGTATTTGTGATGAGCTTACCAATGCCGTAAAGGTTAATAAGGATGAGCTTCCGGATACAGCACTTAATATTGCATTTGCCAAAGATGGTCTTTTAAATCTAGGCTTGAACAAAGCAAACCTCGAATCCTTCTCCCCTCCTTTTAAAGAAGGGATGGTAACCCCGCACCGACAGCGGCTTTTAGGCGATATCAAAGACAGTGACCCGGCTACATGGGAATGGGGCAATCCTGAGAAAAATCCGGCACAGATCATCCTGATGGTCTTTGGGAAAGATGAAACCACCTGTATGGAATATTACAACAGCCTGCGCCGTGGGTATGAGGCTTCTGGTCTGGAGGAATCCCGTAACCTGGATGGAGTGACACTTAAAGACAATAAAGAGCATTTTGGATTCCGTGATGGGATCTCCCAGCCAACAGTACTTGGCAGTGGCCGTACGGGTCCGGAATTCAATTATGTGAATCCCGGCGAATTTATCTTGGGATATGAAAACAATTACTTTGTTTTCCCCGATTCACCTACCATCGTTAAGGAACAAGGCCAAAGCAGTTTGCTCCCTCCAAGTGGGGCCAGACCCGGGCATAGAGATCTGGGTAAGAATGGTACTTATTTGATCATTCGGCAAATGAAAGAGGATGTGGATGCTTTTTGGACCTTTATGAAAGACCGTACCAAGGAAAATGGTCAGGTCAATGAAGAAGCCAGTATTAAACTGGCCTCCCAGATGTTTGGAAGATGGCCAAGTGGGGCACCGCTGAGCAAGTTTCCTGATAAAGACCCGGGAGGTGCCAGTGACGATAATGACTTTTTGTATTACAAGGATGACCATGATGGGTTAAAATGCCCTTTTGGATCGCACATTAGACGTATGAACCCAAGAGATAATTTTGAAGAGAAGGATAGTCCCAGTAAATCTCAAATCCTCAGCAACCGGCACCGTTTGATCCGAAGAGCGCGTTTATATGGCGAACCCATTATTAGTTCACCTACAAATCATAAACCCGAAGGTGAGGTAGGACTTTATTTTACCTGTTTTGCAGCAGATATCAGTCGGCAATTTGAATTCCTGCAGTATACCTGGTCAAATTATCCCAAGATCAAACAGTTGTATTTTGATCCAGACCCTATCATCGGCGTGGTAAAAGAACCGGAGGTAAGAAGTTTGGGCTACGGGGAAGATCAGAGGAGTGAAAAACAAGTACAGCAATTCACCATTCAGGCAGAACCTCACAACAAATCTATTAAGGATTTGCAGCGATTTATTGAGATCAGAGGTGGCGCCTATTTCTTTTTCCCGTCCATAACATCGATCCGCTATTTATGTACGATCTAAGAAATCTCAATCACCATTTTCAATATAGTCTTTGGCATTATCCAGGCTCTGTTGCATGAATTCTTCGTACTTGATCAGGCGCAATACGAATTTCAATATAATGCGGGCGAAAAAGTTTTTAGCCGTATACATGTATTCCCATGATATCCTTGTTTTGTCGTCAATGGTGTCAAACCACATGATGCTATAAGCCTCATCGGAAAATTTCTTAAATATACTGCTGAACTTAGTTACTTTGTACGAATAATTGGCGGACGGATTGAAGGTGATCAATTCTTCATGAACAGATTCACCACCGTCAAAATGTACAATTCGTTGATCCCCTGCCGTATTGTAAGAACTACTGATATTTACAGCATTCAAGGCTTGTGGAATTTTTCCAAATTTCTTTAGCCAATTGGGCAACTCAGCCCCACTGGATATAAATTCGAAGGCGATCTTCTTACTACAATCCACAAGCACATCTGCTTGCATATGGATCACCCCTTTTCTTGAGATTTCTTGAGGAATCACATTTTCAGAGGGAATTCGGGTGCCTTGAAGAAAATCAACGGAATCTTCAGGTTCCTTATCCGGCCTGTCATTGTATTCGTGTCTGAACTTTGACATGGCGTCATATGCGCGTTTGCGGGCGCGATTAAAATTGCCCAACGGCCTGTGTTCCGGCAATGCATGCCAGGCATTAAATGATAAATCCTCGCCAAAGCGTATTTGCTTATTGCTGTCTATTTCCTGGGCCGGGATGACCAGAGTGGCAAGCTTGTGAAAATCTGATGTCCAGGGTACAACCGGGTCTTCAATAGGCATTTCATCTGCGTCTGTCTGGAACTGTACATAGAAATCAAACTCAGCTGAATGATTGTTTAAGGTTTGACTTAAATTTCTCCTGAGGTAATCATCTTCTTCCAAATTTTCATTGATGATGACATTGTCTTCCGAAGGTTTAAGAAAATATTTCACTGCCTTATCTGGCGTTCCAAAACGGTAAGGTTGTGTACTCCAATATGGTATGTTCAATAGATTATCGCACTTAATCCGGGATTTTAATAAGCGAAAAATCAACCTCAAATGGGTTATCGCATACTTTATCATAAGCTTTTTAGGGTTCTCGGATGTTGCCGCTGTTAACAGTGGCGCAAATTGAACGATATTCCGGGAGAAGAAGGTCTCACTGCTCATCAACAGGAAGTCATGGGTCTTTGCATGCCGCTTTGAATTCAATATCTTTTCACCAGGCACACCCATAAGCTTGATGGCAATACCGCGAATATCCTTTTTCTTATCAGGTTGAGGGGGCAGATTTGCGTTAGAAAACCGTATCCAACAGTTATAATCCCTGGCTTCCTTAAATACGCCTACTCGATACTTAGGATCGAGATTCGGATCTATTTTAAAGATCCCTTTAACACATCCGTGCATTTTAGTGTGGACCTGTCGTGGCATGATCTTGCCTTCTTCTTTATAGAGCCTGACCATCTCATCCTGCATCTCATCTACCATTTGCTGGATAATGACATCCTCATTAGGGAGAAGGTATTCGTGTCCTATTTTAAATGTAGTATTGCCTGATTTGCTCATGTTGGTCGGTTAATGGTTATTATTACGGAACTCTAATGGGAAAAAACGGTTTCCGGGTAACCTATATGCTCAAGAAGTGCATCAAATCGCGGATCGGATCGCAGAGGTTTGTATTCCGGGCCATGTTTAAGGGAAACAAGCCAAATATCCTTGTATTCTATTGCGATATCGAAATATTTAAAGGCCTTGTCAAAATCATTCAGATAGGTATAGATCAGCGCAATTCCCAATGGAGAAACATTTACCTTTTCCTGAGAAGCTTCTAGTTTTTTAAGGATCTCAGTGGCTTCTGCTTCCTGGCCGTTTTGTGCCAGCGTAATACTATAAGTAATCTGTGCCCACCCCAGACCCTGGGCCATTTCCACAGCCAATTTGGCTTCTTTAACAGCTCTTTCACTATCTCCTTCAATAAAACTGTTATAAGCAAGCAGACGTTGGGCCTCTGAGTAATTGGGAACCATCTTCAACAAGTTGTTAAGTACTTCCCGCGCTTTTTTATGATACTGGCCCCAGGTAAAATAATAACCTAATAGCACCTGGTTATAGAATGACAGCGGATCAGTTTCTATGATCTTCATAGTGTTGATGATAGCGGTTTCAAAATCCCCCTCAGCAAAGGCATTATACCAAGGGTCTGCCGTTACCCCTGTAAAATAATATGGCACTTTGGCTTTAGCCGCATTTTCATAATGTTCTTTAGCCTGATCAAAATCCCAATCGTACCAAAAAGCCGCTTGTCCAAGCACAAAATGTGCGCCTGCGATTTCCTTATTGATAGACAGCGCCTTGTTGGCATAGAATTTAGTCTTTTTGAATCCTTCCTGAGGCGGAAGGAGCAAATGCATGGTTTGCAGGAAGTGAATATTGGCCAAGGCAGCATACCCTTCTGCATAATTAGGTTCTAGCTCAACTGCCTGAAAATAGCAGGTTCGTGCCCTATCAAAACCTTCGATGAACATTTCTTCAAAATACCGCCCTTTAAGGAGCATTTCATAAGCTTCCAAACTAACCGGTTTAACCTTGTCTGTATTCTTGATAAGGCTAACCTCAAGTTCATTGGAGATTTTTGCGGCGATATCGTCCTGTATTTCAAATATGTCATCCAATTGTCGGTCATAGCGTTTGGCCCAGATCTGGCTTTCTTCGCTAACACTGAATAACATAGCACTGATTCGTAATCTGTTTCCCATTCTTCTTACACTGCCTTGCAGGATATGATTCACATTCAATGATCCGGCTATCTGTACTTCCGAATATTCGCTGTTCTTAAACTGGAAAGATGAACTCCTCCCAACTACTTTAAGTTCTTTAATGTTTGAAAGTGTGATCAGAATATCATCCGCAATCCCATCGCAAAAATATTCCTGTTCCGGATCTGCTGTCATATTCGCAAACGGTATGACTGCAATACTGTTTTTGGTTTCCAGGATCGACCTTTCAGCATAATCGCTGGTCCTGACAGATAAATCCTTAATGAATTTGGCATTGGCCTTTACAGAATAGATCGTAACGGCCTCGCTTAAATGCCGCAAATTGAAATCCCCGACCAAGTCGATTTTCAAACCTTTTTTATTATAAAGGTTATCGTATACTTCATGAGAAATGTGAGTGCCACCGGTAGGGGCCGTGGGTTCAATGCGTGCTGCAATGTTGACACCATCACCAAAAATGTCTCCCTTTTCTACAATAATCTGGCTCAGATGTAAGCCGATCCTGAGATTGAGATCCTCATTGTTCTCAGCTGCTGCATGAATCTCACATGCCGCATAAACCCCATCGGTTGCTGATGGAAATATGGCCATAATACCATCTCCCATTTCCTTGATCAATTCACCGCCGTATTTACTAATGATGGTCTTGTGTATATACCTGTTTTCATCCAGTGTTTGCAGGGCCATACTTTCATTCTTACTCATCAAAGTAGTATACCCAACAATGTCGGTAAACATGATACAGGCTAAATGACGTTGCTTTAGAGGACTATTTTGCATTTTTAAACCCGTTATCTATAAAGGAGAACTATTTGGTGTTATTGTTCTAGTATGAACAGTCTAATTCATTATGACTCGGGAAAGGCTTTGGCATGTGTTCATACTTCCTCTCACTTTAGTAAATATAATAAAACTTATCAACAATATAAGCAAATATCGAGGCTGTCACAATCGCTTTGAAAGATGTTCGATTTATGGTTTTACTATCGGCAATTTGATTATTTTAGAAATTTAAACAAACAACTAATATATGTACACGGGTAAGGTTTATCGATTTGTTGATATGGCGAGATGGACACGTTTTGAAACGTTGTTATTTCTGCTCATTATTCTCCTTTGGGTATTAGGCTATTATTTCATGGATTTGAAGTGGTTTCGCATCCCATGGACTCCCATGGCCCTGATCGGTACAGCAGTGGCCTTTATCATCGGATTTCAGAATAATGCCGTATACGGCCGTATTTGGGAAGCCCGTAAAATTTGGGGGGGTATAGTCAATACGTCAAGAACTTTTGGGACCTTCGTACAGGATATGGTTTCTGCTGAGCATGCCCAGGAAAATGTCTCCGATGCGCAACTAAAGGAAGAAGTTAAAGTACTGACATACAGGCATATTGCCTGGATGACAGCCTTACGACATGCCATGCGAAGCAAAAGGAACTGGGAGACAACCAGCGACCACAAAACCAACCAGGAATGGGGTATCAGGCCACCTGAGGCTAAAGCTGAATTAAAGGATGATCTGTCACCCTATTTGTCCGCTCAGGATATGGACTATGTATTAACTCACGACAATCATCAAACCGCAGTGCTCTACCTCCAGTCGCAT
>JAOTYW010000299.1 GCA_029861705.1 Flavobacteriaceae bacterium | reverse complement strand
AGACAGAAGCCCTGTTCCGATTATCCGGTGGTGATGGCAGGAAACTGCTGAATATCTTCGAGCTTATTGTCAGTTCTGAGCCCAAGAAGAAGGTTATCATCACAAATGATCTTGTACAGCAGAAAGTTCAGAAAAATACGGTGCTTTATGACAAAACCGGAGAACAGCACTACGACATTATTTCGGCCTTTATTAAATCCATCCGTGGCAGCGATCCCAATGCCGCTGTCTATTGGTTGGCCCGAATGGTTGAAGGGGGAGAAGACGTCAAGTTCATAGCTCGCAGACTGGTCATCCTGGCTGCGGAAGATATAGGCCTGGCTAATCCAACAGCCCTTGTTTTAGCAAATACAACTTTTCAAGCCGTGACGACTATTGGATATCCGGAAGCACGTATCATATTAAGTGAATGCGCTATCTACCTCGCCACTTCGCCTAAAAGTAATGCCTCCTATCTGGCGATCAAAAATGCCCAGTCTGAAGTTAGAAATAGCGGCGATCTTTCCGTTCCACTATCCATCCGGAATGCACCAACCAAACTTATGAAGGAATTAGGCTATGGAGAGTCTTATCAATATGCCCATGACTACCAAGGGAATTTTGTGCCGCATGAATTTTTACCTGAGGAAATTCAGGGCGCCTCTTTTTTTACCCCTGGAAATAGTAGCCGTGAGAAAAGTATACGAGAATTTCTAAAAGCGAGATGGCAGGAAAAGTATGGCTATTGATCCCCTAGCTGTAAATGTTCCACTTGTAGGACATCTCCTAAATAATACTCAAGTCTCCAGCCCTTTTTCACTTTGAACGCAACACCTTGTATGGTGGTTGAAACAGCCATAAACACCTCTTTCGATGAAGTTTTCATGATTACCCAGGTCACTTCTTTTTCAGGATGGGTGAGGATAAAGCCACTATTGCTTACCAATTGCTCCCAGTAGACGACATTTGATTCAGAAGGTTTTACTTCTTCAGAGACCGTCTTTCCAACTTCTATTGCTAGTGGTTCTGCTTCTGAAGCAACTGCCATTACTTCCGGTTCAGTGCTTGCGACTTCTACATCAGCTTCAGGAATTGTATCAACAGTTTTCTTTGTTGCTGTATCTGCCGCTCCCTCATACGGTTGCTGCGCAGATCCCTGATAGTTATGTGTTATCAAAGCCATTGATTGCATAGCCTCCTGAATAGCGTCAGAATAGGCTTCTTTAAATTCTTTACTCTTACTTCTTCCTTCCTGTGTTCGAAAAACCTCCTGACCCCGGCAATCATTGAATACTATGGCTACTACGGTCTGTAAGTATGTAGAATTGTCCTCAAGCTGGGAATTCAGGCCCAAACATTTATCTAAAAAAAGCTCTTCAGGAATCGCATCTGCGTAGACCGTTTCAAAGCCATACTTTGTCAACAAAAATTTAACAAGGGTAGAAGACTGGTATTGATTGATCTCCTTAAAAGCGTCAAATCGCTTGGGAACTACAAAATATTTATAATTGTCTAGCTGTGCCTGAGCAGGAAACGCGAAAAGTCCCATAAACAGGAACAATGCCATTATTTTTTTCATCTTAAGAATCGCATTAATTAGCGCCCCAAGATATGATATTTAAACCTATTTGAAAAGAAGCGTACTGAGTATCTGCCAGGTTTTTAAACCCTATTAAATTATCCGCCATGGCATAAAACTGGATCGGGCCAGCCTGCAAATTTACCCCTAACCCAAGATTTGTCTTTGTAAACTTATCTGCCGTATAGGTAGCTTTTAATTGCATGAGTCGGCCTAATCTCCGTGTATAAAATGCTGTAACTGCTGTTTGTGGACCTCTGGGCCTATTAATAGCGAAAACCTGCAAACCGGCACTATTGGTATATGTGATCAACCCGCGACTACCTGACGCCTGAGCATCACAATTGCAATCTGCTGACCGAATTCCAACATTGGAAAGAGGCTCACCAAAGTTATAACGTACAGACCCATAGAATTTAGTTGGTCTGAAGGAGATATAAGAATCGTTATTTTCTGCAAAGGGAACCATGGCTTCAATTTCATCTACAAGATCTTCCCAAAATTCCGAATCAGGGTCAGCAAGGGCATCCGGAAGGATTACCTCTACCCCTTCTGTGGTTATATTCCCGTCTAATGTATAATTCCAAGGATCTGTGCTGTGAAAACTTAAACCCAGATCCAGTAAACTACCCGTTACTACCCACGATTCATTAAGATCATAGCTGAATCCCAGGTCTATACCAAAACCAAGATCTCCCCCTAGAAGGGAACGCTTTGTAAGAATCTTTTGAAGTTCAGAAACCTCATCTACCGTATCA
>JAOTYW010000298.1 GCA_029861705.1 Flavobacteriaceae bacterium | reverse complement strand
ATTTCCCCTATATATGGCACTTCAATACCTTTATTACAGCCATGTTCAAACTGTTCTTAGCCATTGTTATCGTTTCCATGATGGCCAATGAGTACAGTAATAAAACAATTAAACAAAATCTTATAGACGGACTCTCAAAAAAGGAATTTATTGCTTCTAAATTCCTGACAGTCATATCGTTCGCCTTTGTATCAACCGTATTTGTTTTTTTAGTTTCCATGATCCTGGGATTGATCTATTCCGACTATAACGAACTATCGATCATATTTTCAGATATGGAATTCCTCCTGGCATTCTTTGTCAAACTGGTAGGCTTCTTTTCTTTTTGTCTCTTCTTGGGAATACTTGTGAAACGTTCGGCCTTTGCACTCGGTTTCCTGATCTTATGGCAAATATTTGAAGGGTTTACAAGAGGCATGATCCGTTGGAAACTCTTTGATGAATCTACTACGGATGCCATTATGGGCTTCTTCCCGTTAAACGCCATGTGGAACCTTATTGACGAACCATTTAGTCGTCTTGGTGCTGTCCAGACAGTGGCAGATCAGATCGGAGAAAAAATCGATCTGGATTACTATGTCGAATTTGGGGAAGTTATCATCGTGCTGGCCTGGATCGTCATTTTTGTCTATTTATCCTATGCATTACTGAAAAAGCGGGATTTGTAGTATATTGTAGAGCTACAGGAACGCTATGATTAGGAAAGCCATACTATATTGTATTGGCCTATGCTGTCCGATATTTCTTTTAGGACAAGGCCAAACCACAAATTGGTATTTTGGAGAGGAAGCAGGTCTGCGCTTTAATCCCGACGGGAGTGTCACACCATTAACCGACGGTCAGATCTCTACATTTGAGGGTTGTGCTACTATTTCAGATTCGTTTGGTAATCTTCTTTTCTACACAGATGGCATCCTTGTTTACGACAGTGAGCATAGTATTATGGAGAATGGATATGGCCTATTTGGAGATTCCTCCAGTACACAATCCGCAATCATAGTTCCAAAACCGGAAGATCCTGATATCTTCTATATTTTTAGTGTAGATACAGCTACAACATCAACTGATACCGATTTCGGAATGCATTATTCCATCGTGGATCTAAGCAAGAATAACGGCAAAGGCGCTGTGACTGTTAAGAATATAAATCTGTTTGATGAAACTTCGGAAAAGATCGCAGCAATAATTAGGAATTGCTTTGATCGATCTATTTGGGTAGTCACTATGGTACCACGAGATTCAGGGACCCGTTTCTTTGATACGGTACTTGCCTTTGAAGTAACGGCAAATGGCGTAAATACCAAACCTGTAAAATCTTCAATACCTGGCTTGCTTATTGAAGACCCGAGAGGATACCTTAAATTTTCTCCTGATGGGACTATCCTTGTTAGTGCTAACCAAACATCAGGACTCTATTTATTTGATTTTGATATAAACAGCGGAAAAATTTCTGACTATACCAGAATAACAATACCGGGAAAAAATAGCAATCCGTACGGTGTAGAATTCTCGCCCAGCGGACGATATTTATATGTTCATTCTACCAATGAAGTAATTCCTCCCAGTTTAGATTATAGCTCTTACCTCTTGCAATACGACCTTGAATCCCCTAATATACAAAGCTCAATGGCTCTATTAGATGAACGGCCTATTTACAGAGGAGCGCTCCAATTAGGTGAAAATGGGAAGATTTATCGTACACTCTCTAAAAACTATTTTGAAGGAACGAACTACCTTGGTGTTATTCATGCTCCAGAAGAACAAGGGTTGGCCGCAAATTATCAACATGATGCTATTGATCTTGGGGCCAAGATTACAAATCAGGGCTTACCTCCATTTATTCAGTCGTTCTTAAGTGGCGACAATATTGTTAAAAATGAGGACGGAACATTTACCGATTCAAAAATGATTTGTGAAGGCGATGCATTTACTATGGAAACAGATAGTATTCCTGGGGCTATTTATATATGGGAAAAAGATGGAAATCCATTAACTTCCATAACCGGTTTTAGACATACCATAACCAATGCAGACCAAGCAGATTCCGGTAAATATCAGGTTGAGGTTATTTCACCGGATCCCTTTGAATGTCCTTTACTGGGAAAATCATCTATAGAAGTAATCCCTAGACCATCTTCACAACTTAGTCTCACGGAGTGCGACTTTGACATGGAAAATTCTATTGATGGACTAACTCAATTGAATTTGCTTTCAATTAGCGAGGATCCTGGACTCAGTTTCGAGTTTTATGAAAGCATCGCGGATCGTGATGCGAATATCACAATCACCAGTCCTGAAGCCTATCAGAATTATCAAGCGTT
>JAOTYW010000297.1 GCA_029861705.1 Flavobacteriaceae bacterium | reverse complement strand
CGGCCCCTCCAGATGCGGGCACAGCGGCGGGCAGGTAAACCAGACGGCCAGGTTTGCAACATTGTTGTTCGGTTGGTCAAATAGGTATCAGGCATTATTATCAATCAGATCAATTGATCTTGCCAGCGAGTAAGAGTGAATAGGGGATGATCAAGAGTTCTGTTATAACCTAAATCTGACTACGATCAGAACAGACCTCCTGGCTTCTACTGCACAACGATGATTTCCGACCTTCTGTTTCGCTCATTTTCAACGGGTGAACACATAGACCACTCCTTACATCCATTGACTAACTTATTCTCGCCAAATCCTGTTGAAGACATTCGTTTAGCGTTAACTCCTTTTGAAATCAGGTATTCCAATGTCGCTTCGGCCCTTCTTTCAGACAATCGCTGGTTATAGGAATTTGAGCCTTTGGCATCGGTATGGGATTCGATAGCTAACTTCAGATCAGGATACTCATTCAGGTATGAAACCAATACGTCAAGGGATCGCTGTGCGTCTGGCCTGATGTTGGATTTGTTCAGATCAAAATAGATGGGCGACAACTCCAAATGATCTACTAAGTCCGTACCTGCACCGGCTTTATGCGCTTCGTCGCTTTGTAATCCCAAATCTACTATTACAGGCTTACCGCGCACGACAGTAATTTTCTCAGAAGATGGTATGTATCCTTCCATGTTCGCAACTATAGAGTAATTCTCTTTATTGCAGTCAAAGTCAAGGTTGAACTTTCCATTTGAATCGACTTTTATTTCGGCCAGGACATCGGCACCGATCATAAGAGTTACATTAGCCGCGGGTATCGGATTGGCTGATTCCAGATCCTTGACTGTACCCGAGATGGTAGAAATACATGTAAACTGCAAAGGGGCTGTTTGAATAATTGAATAGATGTCATCACTGCCCATGCCACCATCACGGTTCGAAGCGAAAAAACCATCTCCTGAGGAATCAATGATATACGAAAAATCATCTTGCCTACTGTTCAATGGTTCCCCCAGATTGATCACTTCACTACTGGGATCATCCAATTTTACAGCAAAAACATCAAGTCCACCTAGGCCGGGATGCCCGTCTGAACTGAAA
Source organism: Flavobacteriaceae bacterium (assembly GCA_029861705.1). GTDB lineage: Bacteria > Bacteroidota > Bacteroidia > Flavobacteriales > Flavobacteriaceae > HDS-28. The sequence goes on along the minus strand of JAOTYW010000297.1, from coordinate 1,234 downwards.
TAGAGGACGTCGTTCATAATAAATGGAAAACCTTCCCTGGCTTCCGTGTTCACTATAGTGCCAAGATTTTCAGGCGTTCCATAACTCCCGTCCCCATTAATTCTAATCTTGAAAATATCGGACGCCCCCAGGCTTCCAGGCATATCGGAAGAAAAGTAAAGTGCTTTTTCATCGTGGCTCAATGCAGGATGTGCTATCGAATAGTCGTCATTATTAAAAGGCAGCTCAATGGCCTCATTCCATTTCCCGTCCAGAAAGGTTGATTTAAAGACCTTCAACCGGCTGATGCCCTTACTATCCCGCGCAAACTTTCCATTACTGGAATTATTTCTGGTAAAATACACCGTATTACCATCTTTTGTGAAGATTGAAGAGGATTCATGGGCTTTAGTATTCAAAGTTTTACTAAACTTTTTTGGTTCGCCGTAAGACCCCTTTTTCAACACTTTTGAGCTGTAGAGGCTCAAAAAAGAGCCATTGTCCCACTCGTGAATGTTGCGGGATGTGATTCCTGAATCACGGGCCGTTGAGAATACGATTCCATCTCGAAAAAATGAAGGAGCGAAGTCGGAAGCGGTTGAATTGATGCTCATTTTGCCCAATATGTACCGGCCTGAATTCTTCTTGATGCGTTCCAAATAGTTTTGCTGCCTCACAAAATTTCGGGCACGTTGATCAGAGCCTTTTTTAGAAATGAATTTTTCCATCCAAGTATCTGAACTTTCATAGTCTCCAAGGGATTTTAAGGATTGCGCATAGCGGAAATAATAATCCGGATCTATGTTGGTATTTTCCAACCTCACCAATTTACCGTACCAAGCTGCGGCACTAGCGTATTGAGCATTCATATAATGGGAATCTCCAAGTCTTTTGAAGATTTCTTCATCACTATAGCCTTTTTTAATAAGGTTTTCATAAGATCCGATAGCATCCATAAGGGCGTAGTTCTCATAATCTTTATCGGCCCGCTTTACTTTTCCCTCTTGCCCTGCAGCATGTGAAATTGTCATTATAAAAAAGACAGTTATTATATGTTTCATTCCTCTCATGGTCTCAAAAGAATCTTGGGGTTAATACTCGTTCATACCGGGTCCTGAACTCATACCTCAAAAACACCTCAAAAGAACCATCATTAAAAGCTGTATTACCCAATTTGGTCGTTTCACGATCATAGGCAAGCCCGACCATCAGCTGGTCGGTCAATTGCAAGCCAACCAAAGCACTTAGCGCGGCA
>JAOTYW010000116.1 GCA_029861705.1 Flavobacteriaceae bacterium | reverse complement strand
GCTCATGAGCGATGAGGTACCACCCAGACGTGAATTCATCGAAAAAAATGCAATATATGCCAACATTGATGCGTAAAGGGCAAAAGAAAAACGGCCCCATAGCAAGGCCGTTTTAAAAGAAATATATGGAAAAATTAGGGGTTACTCTCTAAGAGCCAGTACGTTTCCTTCTTCATCTTGCAGCACTTCCTGTGCTTCCATCATGACCATCCTTACATGTTGAGGCGTTTTGTCCGTACCGGGATATTTTATTGTATATAATCCGTCTTCCTGCTCCCAACTGAAGTCGGTGTAAAATGTAACATTATTATTAGCATATACCTGGTACCTTCCCAGGTAGGCATCGTTGAAGATCCATTCCTCCTTGGTATTTAGAATATTTGTTTCTGAGGAAATTGTAACCGCCTTATACCAAATGCCCAAAACGGGATCGGAATTTTCGGGGATCTCCGAACAATTGCTAACTAATATGATGGCAAGAATTGCCAGAAAAGCATAAGTTCGTTTCAATTTGTAGGCGTTTTCTTATTCGGGACTAGTAATTAAAACGGTCTACTTTGGGCTCATATTGCTAAAATTCGATGAACAGCACCCTTCCTTCTTAAAACTTCGATGAAACGCACAACTTTTTAACAGATCCCCCTTTTATACCATCTCATTACAAGTGAATTCAGAGGATGGAATATCTACTATCTGTAGTCTTTTTAGTTCAAAAAGCTGTACTTTTGCCGGCGAATTTCCATTATAAAATCACATTATGAAAGTTACAATAGTTGGTGCTGGAGCAGTTGGAGCCAGCTGCGCTGATTACATTGCCATAAAGAATTTTGCCTCTGAAGTCGTATTGTTAGATATCAAAGAAGGTTATGCCGAAGGAAAGGCCATGGACCTGATGCAGACGGCTTCTTTAAATGGTTTTGATACTACCCTGACAGGGACGACAAGCGATTATACAAAAACTGCTAATAGCGACATTGCTGTGATCACTTCCGGAATACCAAGGAAGCCCGGAATGACACGTGAAGAGCTAATCGGCATCAATGCAGGAATAGTACGTTCTGTGGTAACCAGCCTAATTGAACATTCACCTAATGTGATCCTTATTGTCGTTAGTAATCCTATGGATACGATGACTTACCTAACGCATAAGATCACGGATCTGCCCAGACACCGGATCATTGGTATGGGAGGTGCACTGGATAGTGCGCGCTTTAAATTTCGATTGGCTGAGGCTTTGGGCGCCCCTATCTCGGATGTTGACGGGATGGTCATTGGCGGCCATAGCGATAAAGGAATGGTGCCTTTAAAGAGGCATGCTACACGTAATAGTGTCAAAGTTTCTGAATTCTTATCTGAGGATAGGTTACAGCAGGTAGTTGAGGATACCAAAGTAGGGGGTGCTACCCTGACCAAATTACTTGGAACCAGCGCCTGGTATGCTCCGGGGGCCGCAGTTTCCGGACTTGTTCAGGCTATCGCTTGTGATCAAAAGAAAATGTTCCCATGCTCTACCTATTTGGAAGGAGAGTTTGGATTAAACGATATATGCATTGGCGTTCCCGTGATCCTGGGAAGAAACGGGATCGAAAAGGTAGTTGAGATCGAGCTGGATGCTGCCGAAAGTGCCAAGTTAAATGAGAGTGCCGAAGGTGTGCGTAAAACGAATGGGTTGTTGCAATTGTAACCTATAAAACCTCAGTGTATCACAAGGTCTATTTTATGTTTTCTCATCCCGTTCAACCCCTGATAATTAGGGCAGTTTTATTGGCATTTCCTAAGGGAAATGATATATTTGCACGCTGTTTACCTACGTCATTAAATCAAGATTCAAATGCAGAATAAGGGACTTATCAGGCTGTTTGCCTTCCTTTTTGGGATTGTAAGTATTTATCAACTCTCCTATACCTTCATCGCCAGTAAGCTGGAAACAGATGCGGAAAAGTTTGCCGCTAGTACCGTTGCTACTTCCGAAGAAGACTATGTGGCGAAACGGGAAATAGTAGAGGCCAGGTACCTCGATTCTATTTCCAAAAATCCCATACTGGGCTTTACCAGCTATGAGGATGCAAAAAAGAAGGAACTTAATAAAGGTCTTGACTTAAAAGGGGGTATCAATGTAACCCTGCAGATATCGGTAAAAGACATTTTAAAAGGTCTGGCCGGGAACACCAAGAACCCCATATTCAATAAAGCTCTTGCAGATGCCGATGTATTATCCAAGAGCAGCGATGATACATATTTAGACTTATTCTTTGATGCTTTTGAAGCTATCCAGGGCGATACCAAATTGGCCTCTCCAGACATCTTTGCTAACAAGAGTTTAAGTGATGAGGTAAATTTTCAAATGACAGATGATGAGGTTAAGCCTATCATTCGAAGGAAGATTGACGAATCTATTGTTTCCGCCTTTGAAGTATTAAGAGAACGTATTGACGGTTTTGGGGTTACACAACCCAATATCCAGCGGGAAGGAACTTCAGGTCGGATCCTGGTTGAATTACCAGGTGCCCGTGATATTGCCCGTGCTCAGGACCTGCTTTCCAGCACAGCTCAATTGGAGTTTTGGGAAACATATGAACCCGGCAATCAAGACCTGATCAATTTCTTTATCCAGGCGAATACAGTTTTAAAAGAACAGTTAGAAGCGGATGAGGAAGCGCCCGTAAAAGAGGCCACAGAGATCGACTCACTCTTGTCGGACGTCATCCAGGACTCCCTCGATCTTGCCACGGAAAGAAATCCTCTTTTCGAAAAATTACAATTAAGCGGTCAGGGATTTGCTATCGGGATAGCTGCAATAAAAGATACAGCTGAAATTGGCGGCTGGTTGCGACAACCGGAGATCAAGAGGCTTTTACCCAGCTCTATTCAATTCACAAAATTTTTATGGGAACGCCCATCTCAAGGCACAGAGGTTGCTTCTTTATTCGCACTTAAATCTAACCGAGATGGGATTCCAAGGATCAGTGGGGATGTAGTGAGCGATGCCAGAGATCAATTCGATCAATTCAATCGTCCGGCCGTAGGCATGGATATGAATGTGGCAGGCGCCAAGGAATGGGAAAAACTCACCAACGAAGCAAATCTGAATAATACAGGAATTGCGATCGTATTGGATAACAAAGTATATACTGCTCCCGGGGTGTCACAGGTAGGTGGGATCTCAGGAGGTAGTTCAGAAATTACGGGAACTTTTACGGTTAATGAGACTAAAGATATTGCCAATGTCCTGCGGGCAGGTAAATTACCAGCTTCGGCAGAGATCATTGATTCTTTCGTAGTTGGACCATCACTTGGACAGGAAGCTATAGATAGTGGCTTTATGTCTTTCCTGATCGCGATGATCTTCGTCCTAATCTGGATGGTATTTTATTACGGTAAAGCCGGACTTTTTGCAGATATCGCATTGGTCTTTAATATCGTTCTGATATTTGGTGTTCTATCTAGTCTGGGTGCTGTCCTTACCTTACCGGGTATTGCGGGTATCGTATTGACCATTGGTATGTCTGTGGATGCTAACGTACTGATCTTTGAACGAATCAAGGAAGAGATCGCCAAAGGTAAAGGCAAAGGCCAGGCCATTGCCGATGGTTTTAGCAATGCGTTGAGCTCAATTCTTGATGCGAATATAACAACGGGCTTAACGGCTATCATCTTATTGATATTTGGTTCAGGTCCTATTAAAGGCTTTGCCACTACGCTGATCATTGGTATTCTAACATCGCTATTTACGGCAATATTTATTACTAGATTGTTGGTAGATTCCTATGTGGCAGGCAAGGGGAGAAGGCTTGATTTTGCCACGACGGCCACAAAGAATTTATTCCGCAATCTGTCTATCAAATTCCTTAGTAAAAGAAAGATCGCTTATGTGATCTCCGCTATATTGGTAGCGGTTGGACTCTTCTCATTAGTAACTCGTGGATTAGATCAAGGGGTTGATTTTGTAGGGGGACGGAATTACCAGGTCCGCTTTGTAGATGCAGTAAATCCTTCTGAGATCTCTGCAGAATTGACAGGCGTACTTGGAAGTGCAAGCGCTAAAACTTTTGGTGATGCAAATCAGATCATGATCACTACCAAGTATAAGGTAGATGTACAAGGCACAGAAGTAGACGATGAGATACTAGGGATTTTATTTACCTCTCTTGGTAAATATTTACCCGAGGGAACTACATATGACGACTTCATTCCTGGCGGAACTAATGGCGATGTCGGTGTGATGAAATATAGAAAAGTAGGCCCGACAATTGCAGATGATATTAAGAAAAATGCGCTCTGGGCCATCATTGGGTCCCTGGCCGTTGTTTTCCTGTATATATTGATACGGTTCCGAAGATGGCAATTCTCACTGGGTGCTGTAACCGCAGTATTCCACGATGTTTTGATCGTACTAGGAATATTCTCTTTGACTAGCAAGATCATGCCCTTTAGCATGGAGATAGATCAGGCCTTTATTGCTGCGATCCTTACAGTGATCGGGTATTCCCTGAATGATACTGTAGTAGTATTTGACAGGATCCGGGAAATTGTCAATGAAAAAGGTTGGCGTTCGGGCAATAATATCAACCTGGCATTGAACAGTACATTGAGTCGGACATTAAATACCTCATTGACAACCTTGGTAGTACTCTTATCCATATTCATTTTTGGGGGAGAGGCTTTACGCGGATTTATGTTTGCAATGATCGTTGGGGTGATCGTAGGTACCTATTCCTCAGTTTTTATTGCAACCCCTGTAATGTTCGATACCTTGCGTAAGAAGATCATGGCGGAAGCTAAGTCGGCTGCATAAGACGTGCTGACTTATTCTTTTTTAAGTGCATTCTACGGAATTTTGAGATCGGTCTAATCGGTTAGAAGCCAGATCAGGGCGTCTGCTTCATTAACAAATACTTTGACATGATAACCAATATTATTGGCGAACTGCTCTACGATCTTCATATCATGATCTACCTGTGAATTAAGTGCAACCCCAGCTATTTTGTAGTGCTCTTGCAATCCCATTTCTTCCATAGTAAATGCATAGTTGATCCTGCTTCTTAAGGGCATTCTTCCTTTGATATTTGATTGAACTAAAAGTTTGTCCTGCTGATATTTGGCACATAGTTCAAATATTTTTCTCCAGATGATACTAGATTCTTCATACTCTAATTGCGGTGATCTTGTGCCCATTATCACCACATCCAGATAGTCCTTATGATTGGTATGTTTTACTTCGAGAGGCATTGGTCAATAATTGATGTAAATAGGATTTAGAAGTCAGGACTTTGGCGTAAAAGGAAGTTAGTTTAATATTTTATGATTCATTCCCGGAATTAAGCTGCTCTACTTGCGGTTTGTTTATACGATCCCTTAGAAGCCAATCCCTGGCTTCATCTTCAGATAGGAATACTTGAATATTATAACCAAGTGCACGGCCGTATTTTATGAACAGCTCATGATCCTCAAAAAGTTGTTCCGAATAACAAATGCCTGCTACGCGATGCTTTTTGGTAATATCAGTATCTACAATTTTGAATCCAAAATTTATCTGTGCGTTCAAGGGCCACCGGCCTTCTTCTTTTAAATGGGCAAGTATTCGTAAATGATCATTCTCTTTAGCCAACACAAATACCTCTTTCCAGATCTCTTGTAGCTCACTCGTTTCCTTTCCACGGGAACGTATTCCTGCTGTAGTGATCTCGAGATAATCCTTATGTATTTTATGTGACAACGCGAGGGCCATAAGTTTTTATGATGATATGGCTTAAACTTTTTGTAATAGTAAACTTATACGAAAGTATAGAAAAATCATATAATAATCCTAGTGAAGCACTAGACTTTAGCTAAAGGAATCCAGAAGATTTGAAATGCGGGATTTCTTTTTTTCGTGAAGCAGCCATCTCCTGGCTTTATCCTTATGCCTAAATAGATGGACAGCGAAGCCTTCCTGTTGCATATAGCGCTCTACAAGTGCAGCACTCTTATATACTTCTTTGTTGTATACGATAACTCCAATACGGTGCGATTGGGTGCAACCAATTTCTTTAAGTTTAAAAGAGATATTTATTTGGGCATTAATCGGTAGTCGATTTTTTACACGGACATGGGCTAGTATGTTCGAACGATTTTCAGCCTTGCTGATTTGGAAAATTTTCGCCCATATAGCTGCCGTTTCTTCAAATTCATTTCCGGGTGTACGATCCCCACGGATCTTTACCTCCAAATAATACGAATGCAAGGTATGTAGTAATTCTAAGGACATTACAGGGAACTTATAGCAATTCCTTAAATTAATAATTAATATTTATTTAAAATTTTAAAAAATTAAGGAATTACGATCTCCAAACCTTGTTTTCTTGAATAATTTATATTAAAACTGCCCGAGATCCCTGTGTATCTGCAATTAATTCCAGGGTATGGTCTGGTGTAAGCCCTGCTTCTTTCCTATGGGAGACAAATACAATGGCCGTATTGCTGTTGCTTGCTACTTTATTGACCAGATCAACTACCAGGGCGGCACTGATATCATCCAATCCAGCCGTAGGCTCATCCAGGATTAACAGGAGCGGATGCTTGATCATGGCACGGGCACACATTATGAGCCTCTTTTCTCCTGCTGAAAGCGATGCGAACAGATCTTTGGCCCTTTCTTCCATACCCAAAAGCTGCAACCACTCCAAAGCAAGTTGCCTGTGCCGCTTAGATGGCTGTACATAGAGTCCGATCGAATCAAATAATCCTGAAATAAGCATGTGCTCCAAGCTGTGGTAGCCGCGGAACCGATCGGTGATTGCAGGGGTGAAATATCCCAGCACTTCTTTAATATCCCAGACACTTTCTCCCTCTCCCTTTTGATAACCAAACAGGAATAAATCCTGACCATAGGCCTTAGGATTATCGCCTGTAATAAGAGAAAGTAAAGTAGTCTTTCCGCTCCCGTTGGGACCAGCGAGCTGCCAGAATTCCCCGGGACGAATTTCCCAGTCAATGTTGCTAACAATCTTTTTTTCGCCATAGGATACATTGACTCCTTGCATTCTTACAAGAAATTCGTGTTCATAGGTATGGGATTCCAAAGGCCTGGGGATATCGTAGGAAGAAAGTCCTTTGTCCAGGTCTGAAGCGAGCTTGGGATTATGAATGATTTTAAATAAGCCGTTCTGTAGTTGACCGTATTGATGAATGAATGTCAGCACATCTCCTTTCCGCGATGCCAATTGCACAAAAAATAGCCTATCAGATAACTTTTCTAATAATGTCTTTAAAGCTATCTGGCTGTCCAGATCCAGATTATCAAAGGGATTGTCAAGGATCATGAATTGCGGATCCTGCTCCAGTAAATATGCCAGCAATGCTTTTTTTCGCTCCCCGCTGGAATAAGTCTTGAGTTCCTGTCCTGATTCGCGATTTAGTATTTTGATATCGTGTTTGGATTCTTCCTCGATAAAAACATCAACTATCTTTTGAGAAAATAATACGCCCCTTTTCCCCTTAAAAAACTGTAATTCAACAGGAGGTTCTCCCCGCAGTAGCCGCTCTGTAAAGTCAGATACTTTAGAGGTGTTGGTAACAAATATGGCCCAATGTTCTTTTCGCATTCAAACAAAGATACATTTTGCACATTAGGGCCAAACCCTGTAAATATAAATTGGATTTTCCTTGTAGATCATTTCTGAATCGCGGTTCATGCCATTCCGTTCCGCCACGGCTTGAGAGGGAAGATTGTCTACATGGATCATAGAGATCAAACTGGGTGCAAGTTGGTTTTCAAAGGCGATAGATTTGCAATATTGAGCAGCTTCAGTCGCATAGCCCTTACCTCTGAATTGAGGCATCAGGGAATAGCCGATCTCCCATTCTTCTTTGCCTTCAACCTCTTGCAGCAAGAGACCACAAATTCCGGCAAGCTCACCAGACTTAATATCAATTAGCGCATTCATACCGCCGATTTTCTTTTCGTAGCGTTCAAATTGGCGTTGGAATTGTTCTGTGCAGGCGACGACAGGGTCCCTGGGTAAACCTTCCCAAAATTCTGTACTCTTCGGATCCAAATAGAATGGAAGCCAAAGCTGAAAATCGGATTCCACTAGTTTTCGGAAATGAATTCGATCAGTACGATGCCCATCAAGAAGCATAAGGATAGTTACTTAGATTCCAGGTAAGAGATTCGGTCTCCAATTTCTAATTGCCAGGTTTCTGCAAGGCCGGCATTAACTTCCAGGACGTATTGTACGGGAACTTCGGAAGACAAGCCGTTTTCATCCATGGGTTTAGCCCGCTCTTTGAAACTGGCAATGCGCAATTGATCATCGATAAAGATAATATCAATTGAAAACCGGGTATTTTTCATATAAAAGGAATGATAGGCTGGTTCCTCAAAAATAAAGAGCATGGCCTGATTATCTTTCATACTATTCCTGTACATCAAGCCGGTTTGTGTTTCATAGGATGTACTCGCAATTTCAATATCCAAGCGCGTGATCAGACTATCCGTTTCGCCTTTGTAAATGCTGAGTTCCCCTTCCTTAGTAAAACTTACAACTTCCGTTTTAACGACCTTCTTATCTTCCTTGCAGCCCATTGAGAAAGCAAGTAGAAAAACGAACTGGTAATAAAAGGATCTTTGAATTTTGAACATCTCGGCTATGAAGTTTTTCGGAATACGAAATAGAGTCCGATCAAAATAAAGGGTACACTCAGCCATTGGCCGGTAGAGAACAGACCAAGGCTTTC
>JAOTYW010000115.1 GCA_029861705.1 Flavobacteriaceae bacterium | reverse complement strand
ATTAGGAATAGCCCGCGAGTCGGGTAGCCCTGTCATTCTCGTTTGCACATCAGGTAGTGCATTATTAAATTATTATCCGGCTGTTGCCGAAGCTTATTACAGCCAGATACCATTGGCAGTTGTATCCGCAGACAGGCCTTCGTATAAAGTTGATATTGGCGACGGGCAGACAATTCGCCAAAAAGATATTTACAAAAAGCTTTGCGATATAAATGAGGAGCTCGAACAAGATCTGATCCATGCTGCGGAAGAATACCACCGATGTAAAGGATTGTCTATGCCTGCTGAAGAATTATTAGTTAAAAAACAGCGGGAGATCAATGAGAAGAATGAAAGGTGCACGCTGAAGGCATTGCGATCCGCTCAACTGAACAGGACGCCGGCACATATCAATATCCCTTTTGAAGAACCTCTGTACAATAAGGTTGAGGCCTTATCTTATGTACCCTTGAGTAGCACAAAAGAGGAAGCAATTGAAGTAGATCGGGGGATTACCAAAGCTTTGATGGATGCATGGCGCAACGCAGAGCGCAAGATGATACTAATCGGCGAGTCAAATGTTTCGGCTCTGGACTTGAATATCTGCGAGCTTTTGGGAGAAGACCCTTCCATTTTGGTGTTTACCGAGACTACATCTAATACACACCATTCTTCATTTTTTTCAAGCATAGACAGCATCATCGCCCCACTGGAGAAACTGGCTGATAAAGACCAGCTATTTAACGCTCTGCGTCCCGATCTTTTGATGACAATAGGCGGGCAAATCGTATCGAAAAAAATAAAAGCATTTCTAAGAAATTACCCACCTGGCAGCCATTGGCATTTGGGAGACACCCGGCCAAACGACACCTTTTTCACAGGGGTACAACACTTGAAACAGAATCCGTCAGAGAGCCTTGGTGAAGTGCTGCGTTCATATGGATCTACTTCAACTGACTATCGATTTTCCTGGGATAGGATTAAAGAAAAATATCGTCAGGGCAGGCAAGAATACCTGGCGCAAATTCCCTTTTCAGATTTTAGTACTTTCGCTACGATTTTGGAGTCAATACCCGACGATATATCTGTTCATTTTGCCAATAGCTCCGCTATACGCTACGCACAATTATTTGACATGCAGGCCTCTAACATAGTGAGTTGTAACAGAGGAGCGAGTGGTATTGAAGGCAGCACTTCCACCGCTATTGGGGCTTCCGTGATCAGCAAGGCAGCAAGCTTGCTAATTTCTGGCGATCTTGGATTTCTGTACGATAGTAATGCCCTGTGGAATGACTATGTAAGAACCGACTTTAGAATGATTGTCATTAATAATGGCGGGGGCGGAATTTTCAGGATCCTGCCGGGCAATGATAACTCTGCTGGCTTCGAAAAATTCTTTGAAACAACCCATCAGCGGACGTGTAAGTTTCTATGTGAAGATCACGGAATTATATACCATGGCGTTTCAAATATGGAAGACCTGCGAAACGGGTTGACCGCATTTTATCAAAAATCTGATAAACCAAAACTTTTGGAAATATTCACGCCAAGAGAGGAAAATGACAAAATTTTGCTCGCGTATTTTGATTTTTTATCTTCGGTACTAACTAATTGATCAAACCAAAGCACAAACCAAATGGCCAACAAGAGAGATGCATTAATGGAGAAATATGCGTTCCATATACAAGATAAGTTTGGAGAAACCCCGGACAATGAGTTTTTATATAAGGTTACCGTCGGCTTGGGTCCTTCTATCTATAATCGCGATTCGGCGACTGTGTCCAGTTCAGATGAAAGCGAACTGGAACGCGTGAAGAATAATTTTCTCATTAAAAAACTCGGTATGTCGGATAGTCCTGAACTGATGGAGACCATTCATAAAGTTATGTCGGTCTACGGGGCATCAGTACGAACCAAGTACAGAGCGGTGGTGTATTATATGCTGGCCAAACACTTCAAAAAAGAAGGCATTTACTCCTAACATTCTTAGACCTAATTCAGCACTTTTCAGCACACTTATTCCTTAGTGTATTTTATCGATGACACCCTTATTGTTGGCACGTCATATACTTTAAACAATTAGAAAACGTTGATTAATATAGAGGGTGAAATTATTTTGTCATACGTCATTAATTATATACATTAGCAAAAACCCCCTAAACATCTTAACATTATGCCATTTATAGAAGAAAGCGATCTGCTGGATTTGCACAAGGACATAGACAAAGCGCAGATTATTAATGAGCGTCTTTTAGACCAGATCAAGTACAAGAACAAAGAACTTAGAAAGAATAAAATTCAACGGAATGTCTTTGCAGGCATTACCGGTTTATTAGCTGTTTTCATCCTCGCATTTACTTCATTTTCTGCAGGATTGAGTAGTAATAGATTCAGTAGGCAGGATACTAATTTACTAGTTTCTATAGATAGTCTTGACGCAGTAAAAACACGTATTGATAATCTCAAAGCACAGAATGATGAGCTGAGTTTGGTCAAGGAATTTTATCTTGCAAAGCAGTTCCTTGACAAGGAAACTGTCTATTCTGTTCAAGTGCAGTCGTTTGTGGATAACAATTTAACCCTTGCTTCAGAGGCACTGACCAACACTTTATTTGCTAAAGCCAATCCGTATTATTCCTATTCGCTGGGCACCTTTGAAACCTTGAAAGAAGCCCAGGCTTTTAGAACACAATTGGTGAAAATTGGATTTAATGATGCCTTTGTCGCATCATATAAAGATGGACAGCGACTTAAAATAGAATCTCCGAATTAACACTTCAAAATTATCGGCATGGATAAGGGCTGCGCGCTTGCGGACCATTCCATTATCGGTATCCGGAATCTTTATAGGAACGGGCCTGGCCTGGCGCGAAGGTTTTTCGGATACTAGTATTACCATTTGGGCAGTCATTACAACCATTTGTTTTCAGATCACTTCCAATTTTGCCAATGACTATGGCGATGGTATTAAAGGGACAGACAATCAGGACAGGTTAGGACCCGATCGGGCTGTACAGTCTGGCTTACTTAGTGCGCACTCAATGAAGCGAGGCGTACTGGTCATGGTGGGGCTTAGTATCTTAAGCATTATAGGTGTTTTAGCCGCCGCATTTGGTCCAGAAAATATTGGCTACATAGTTCTTTTCGCATTACTGGGGGTTTTTAGTATTTGGGCAGCCATTAAATATACCGTTGGAGCTGATGCGTATGGATATAGCGGCTTAGGGGACATCTTTGTTTTTGGTTTCTTCGGATTACTTAGCGTTTTAGGCTCGTATTTTTTATATACAAAACAACTTACGGCAACGGCCTGGTTGCCAGCAGCGGCCATTGGTTTTTTGTGTACTGCAGTACTCAACCTGAACAATTTACGGGATATAGATAATGACAAAGAATCAGGCAAGCGTACTCTAGTAGTTCAATTGGGAAATAAATGGGGTCGTATTTATCATTACACGCTCCTGATGCTGGCCTTGTTTTGCATGCTTCTATATAATATGCTTGAATCCAATCGCGGGATACAGCTATTACATCTTATTGCCTTCCTGCCCTTGCTAGTGCATGTGCTGAAAATCAGAAAGAAAGATAGTCCAACTTCCCTCGACCCTGAACTAAAAAAAGTAGCCTTGAGTACCTTCGCTATGTCGGTGTTGTTTTTAATAGGATATTATTATTTTTTGTAATTTGGAGCCATATAAATCTTTAACACACACTAACTTTGGATCAACCGATTAAGATCCTCATTGTAGAGGATAATGTGATTATTGCAGATGATATGCAATCTATGCTGGAAGAAATCGGCTATGAGATTGTAGATAATGTGATCGTTTATGAGCAGGCAGAAGAAGTGCTCAAGAATAATGAAGTAGATCTGGTATTGATCGATATTATTTTGGCGTCAGACAAAACAGGCATTGATCTGGGTCAGCATATCCGGGAAAAATATAACATCCCATTTATTTTTGTTACCTCTAACTCTGATAGAGCAACAGTTGAAAATGCGAAGTCGGTGAAGCCAAATGGCTATTTGGTTAAGCCCTTCGAACAGCAGGATCTTTATACATCTATTGAGATCGCACTGTCCAATTTTGACTACAACGCGGCCACAGAAGGTGGAAGTCAGGGTACTAGTACTATGGATGACGTAGTGGGGAATTCTGTTTTGAAAGATTCCATCTTTGTTAAGAAACAGCATTTATATTACCGCATACAATTTGAAGAGATACAATTTATCAAGGCAGACAACGTCTATTTGGAAGTGAATACGGTTGACAAGAAATTCCTTGTTCGCTCTCCATTAAAAGACTACCTGGAAAAATTGCCGAAGAATAAATTTTATCGGGCTCACAAGTCCTACATTGTTAATGTAGATCATATTGATGCCATAAATTCCAAGGATATAATGATCAACAATACGTTGATACCTATTTCCAAAGATTTCAAAGAGTTTATTATTTCAGCAATGAACTCCTAGAATCTTTCTGCAACTAGGCGTCACGTATTTCATGGGATAAGTATGACCTTTTGGCGGGCATACCACAGGAATTGTCCTTTTCACAACAATAATTTCCACACAGGATAGAACCACACTATATTCGTATAAGAATTAAGAAGTTAATTTTTTTCATTTTCATATAGTGTTCTCGTAAAAGAGCTTTGTCGATCCGATAAGGCTCTTTTCTTTTTTAAAACATTTGCTAAAATCATCACCTATCTGTCCGATTATCACTCCATGAAATACCAATAAATCCGATGAAATACACGATGAAAAAAAATGTCAACTTTTCACAACAAAAAACCATCATTACACAACATATTCCACAATGTGAGATATCAATCGTGTAATTTAGACATGGTTTAATAACCGCCCCAAATCTTATCATTTTCATATAGTTTTAAATAGAAAGGCTATGCATCAAATGCATAGCCTTTTTTCTTAACACCTCATTATAAGAGGCTTACAGAATTTAATTCATTATTGTATTTACATGCTTGGGAAAATAGTGGTGTGAGTTGCTTTTATGGAAAGAGCAATTGCACTTTGGCTGATCTATTCAAGGCCTGCCAAATACACCACATTTCATATTGAAACCGACAACAAAAAAATGGTGAAACCGTTTATTAATCGTGCATACACCGAAGTAATTGAAATCCTAAAATGGTACTCGGTAAAACCAAAATAAAATTGCCCGGAATGTTATGGCAAGATTGCTGAAAATATTCTTTATTACAATACTTTTTTTAAGCCATTGCTCGCTGAGGGCACAGACTATACCCATATCTGACCTGAATTTTCTGGATGAATTTAAGTCGACTGCAGGTGCCGAAAACCGATACCAATTTTTTCACAATACGATTAATCGCTACAATGAGAATTCTGCCTATGACTGGTTAGATGCTGTAACCATCTTCATTAGGGATGCAGAACGTGAACAAGATACGGTTGGTATCAAGTATTATCAATTTATGCGTTCACAGATCCACTACGATCTGGGTGATTACGATAAAAGTATTGAACTCGCCCGGGATCTCTATACGACTGACAATGGATTTAGTCAGCCCGTTGTTGTGCGCCTTCTGGATTTAATGGATGATAATTACGCTGCACTTAAACTATATGAGAAGCAGATCGAAGTTCGGAAGTTCAAACGGGAATTAGGAGTAACCGAAAATATTGCCTTCTATGATATCTATTCCAATTTAGGTCTGCACAGGCAGGCGATGGAAGATTATATCAATGATGTTAAGAAAACCATTCCGGATTCTGATCTATACGGACTTGCGCGTTATAATAATCATGTAGGACAATATTTACTGCTGGATGGTTCACCCTCTGTCGCCCTGGCAAATTTCACAAAGGCAAGTGGTTTTCTAAAAATTTTCCTGGTGGATATCAATAAGATCAAAACAGCTAGAGAGATACAGGGAGCCAATTTATTGCAGGGTATTATTGAGGGGAACATCGGGAAATGTAAATTAAGCCTGAAGCAGTATGAAGAATCCCTGGCCTATTTGGAAAATAGCCTGGCACTCATAAAAGAACACAATGTAGGGGTGTTTTCAGAAGAGCTGGTTGAAAATACCCTAGCCCTTGCCGAAAGTCATCTACGGCTGGACAATCCTGAGATGGCGCTGGAATATCTCAATTCCAATATCCAGTTAAAGCAGGCAGATCATATTATCCGCTATAATAGATTAACAGCCTCTTACTTCAATGCGATAGGGGATTATGCCAGTGAATCAGAATATCTTAGACGCAATGTGCGTATCCAGGATAGCATTCAACAGCTGGAATCTACGCTGCGCAAACAGCAGTTAGTTGCTGTGGTGGCGAAAGAAGATCTGGATAGTTCCAGAAAACTGATCGATGAACAAAAGGAAGAAATGAAAAGGGCGCGGAGCGATCTCCGGGCTAAAGATGACAGGATCACCTTGGTCTTTATCTCGCTCGTATTTACCTTGCTTGGTTTTGCAGGATTAGTGTATGCGTATTTAAAAAGTATTAAGAATCAACGCTTAATTGCTGAGCAGAAATATATAATTGAAAATTCCCTGGTTGAAAAAGATTCCTTGCTCAAAGAGATTCATCACCGGGTTAAGAACAATCTGCAGATGGTTTCCAGCCTCTTGAGTCTGCAAACTAAGAACACCAAATCTAAAGCGGCTATAGAAGCCCTTGAAGAAGGCAAAAGTCGGGTGAAAGCCATGGCACTGATCCATCAAAAATTATATCAGAACGATGATCTTTCCGTCATTGAAATGCAGGGCTATATCGAAAGTCTTGTGAACAGTGTGCAATCCGTGTTCAAAAAAGGGAGTTCAAAAATAAATATTACTATAGATGCCGAAGGAGTAGAACTGGATATTGACCGTGCCATACCATTCGGACTTATATTAAATGAATTAGTCTCAAATTCATTTAAATACGCATTCCCTGAAGAAAAGGATAATGGAAAGATCTACATCCATCTTCGCAAGAATCCGGAACAAGGATTTTTTGAATACACAGACAATGGGGTGGGACTTCCACCTAATTATGAAAACCAGGTAAACACTTCAATGGGAATCAAACTGATCAACCGACTGGTCAACCAGCTTCAATCTACTCTTAACATCGATAAAACTAGCGAAGGGGTTCGTTTTTGGTTCAATTTTAAATAACTTTAGAACCTAATCTTCTTTGTTATGATAATTACTTTTTTAGGCCATGCCGGTCTGGCAATTTCCGTTGGATCCAACAAGCTCGTAGTAGACCCATTTATATCCGGTAATGAGAAGGCTAAAGGCAAAGTTTCACTTGCTGATCTGGCCCCAAATTACATCTTACTAACTCATGCCCATCAGGACCATATTCTCGATGTGGAGGCATTAGCTGCTGCGCACGACCCCGTAATAATCAGCAATTATGAGATAGCCACTTATTATGGAAATAAGGGCTTTAAATCTCATCCCTTAAATCATGGAGGGCAATGGGATTTTGATTTTGGAAGCCTGAAGTATACACAGGCAATACACACCTCTTCCTTTCCTGACGGATCTTATGGCGGACAACCCGGAGGATTTGTTCTTTCTGCAGAAGGCAAACACATTTACATTGCCGGGGATACGGCTCTTACGTATGACATGAAACTGATCCCGGCTAGGTATTCTTTAGACCTGGCTATTTTACCGATCGGGGATAATTTTACAATGGGGATTGACGATGCAGTTACGGCAGCCGAATTCCTGGAATGCAAGTCGATTATGGGATATCATTACGACACTTTTGGCTATATCGAAATAGACCACGAAGAAGCCAGGAATAAGTTCAGTGCAGCCGGCAGGCAACTCCATTTGCTGGATATTGGAGCAAGTCTTGAGGTCTGATCAGACAACATCACTCTTAAGCACCAGCTTGTGAAGTAATTTCGGGAAGAATCGCTTTAGGTAAATTCCTTTTACTTCCTTTCCGCCGATGTAGGCTTCATACTTCTTTTTGCCTACGGCTTTTATCATGCGATTGGCAAACTTTTCCGAACAAAGCCCTTTAGAGGTTGCCTGATCATCATGGGATTGGGGTGAGCCATCATTGGTGAGGGCATTCCTTGCCAGCTGTGTTTGAACGAAACCGGGACCTATAAGCGTCACATCAATGCCATCCTTTTCGTGTTCCATTCGCAGCACATCAAAGAATCCGTGGAGCGCGTGCTTCGCCCCGCAATACCCGCTTCGCAGCGGGGAACCAAATTTACCCATAAGGCTGGTAACGGTAACAAAATGACCGGATTGCCTTTCGATAAAATGGGGCAATACTGCCTTGGCAAGGGCCACTGTTCCCAGGTAATTGAGCTCAATCAACCTTTTGTACACAGGCATTTGGGTGTCTTTGATCAAAGAACGCTGACTGATGCCTGCATTGTTGATCAGAATATCAATATGGCCAAAAAGATCCTGAGCCTTATGGACAAGCATTTCAAATTCCTCGTACTTTTCAAGGTCCAAGGGCAAGACTTTTACCCGCTCGGGATGCTGACATAGCTCACGTACCTTTTCTAATTCATGCTGCCTCCGTGAAGAGAGGATAAGGGAAGCCCCCAATTTGCTATATGCTTTTGCGAGTGCTTCACCAATACCCGAAGAGGCCCCTGTGATCCAGATAACCTTTGATTGAAAGTGTACCATGTCCTGAAGTTTACCGCTAAAATATATCTAAATTTAGGCTGGCAAAATGAAAGCGCGTTATAAAAAGTACAGCTTAGAATTCAAAACCCCCGGCGGAACGTCCAGGGGAGTGCTTAAACAAAAGGACACCTGGTTCCTGATCCTGGAAGGC
>JAOTYW010000114.1 GCA_029861705.1 Flavobacteriaceae bacterium | reverse complement strand
ATGTGTAAGGCTGTTATTTATCATTTCATAGAAACCGTGTGCTACCAGGTTTTGGGAAACAATATCTTCAAGTTTAAAGCTCTCTCTTGGCGATGATGGGGCAATAGACGCATTGAACTTACCTGGCGTTGTTATCTCATTATAGCCATATACTCGTAAGATCTCCTCAATCACATCAACCTCCCTCTGTACATCTACTCTATATGATGGAATCTCGAGACCAAGGCCTGATTCTGTCACACTTTTCACCTGGATCTCTAACGAAGCCAGAATAGCTTTTATATCATCTCGAGGTATTTCCTGCCCAATAAGGGAATTGATCTTATTGAAGGTTAGGAATACCTGGTGATCTTCTTTCTTTTTCGGATAAAGATCTACTACATCTGAGGTAATAGAACCTCCGGTTAATTCTTTGATAAGAAGTGCTGCACGCTGCAGGGCATATAGGGTAATATTAATATCTATACCTCGCTCAAATCTAAAAGAGGCGTCTGTACTCAAGCCGTGTCGCTTAGCAGATTTTCGTATGCTTACCGGGTCAAAATAAGCACTCTCAAGGAAAATAGCCTTTGTATCTTCAGTGACTCCGGTGTTGATCCCTCCGAAAATCCCTCCAATACACATGGGTTTTTCCTTATCACAAATCATCAGGTCCTCTTCGTGTAATACTCGCTCAATACCATCGAGCGTAATAAATTTGGTTCCGTGTTTTACGCGTTTTACAATTACCTCATTACCATAGATCCTATCTGCATCGAATGCGTGCAATGGCTGCCCCAATTCATGAAGCACAAAATTGGTTGCATCTACTATATTATTAATTGGCTTCAAACCAATAGCCCTGAGTCGGTTTTTTAACCAATCAGGAGAAGCTTGTACGATAAGATTACTAATGGTAACGCCGCAATAACGGGGTGCCAGAGAATTGTCTTCAACGGAAACATCGATTTTTCTGGAACGATTATCTACATTAAAATGACTAAGTGAAGGTGTAAGCAACTCCATCATTATTTCTTTACGGGCCAGGCCTGCACGGAGATCTCTGGCCACGCCCAAATGACTCATGGCATCGGCTCGATTAGGAGTAAGGTCAATATTAAATACTTTGTCATTTTCTAATTCAAAAAGGCTGCTGCAAAGTGTTCCTGGCTTGCTTTCCGGATCCAACACCATAATGCCATCATGACTATCACCCAGGCCAAGCTCGTCCTCTGCACAGATCATACCATGGCTTTCTTCACCACGGATCTTCCCTTTTTTTATTTTCCAGGATTCTCCTTCCGGAGTGTATAAGGTAGTACCAATTGTAGCTACAGGTACTTTTTGACCCCGGGCTACATTGGGCGCCCCACATACTATTTGAAGGGGTTCTCCCTGACCTATATCAACCCGGGTCAGCGATAATTTATCGGCATTCGGATGCTTTTCTACTTCCAGGACTTCTCCAACCACCACACCTTCGAGTCCGCCGGTAACCGATTCAAATGAGGAGATACCTTCTAGTTCGAGTCCCAGGTTGGTCAACAATTCTCCTACCTCTTCGGCTTTCCAATCCAATTTAATAAATTGCTTCAGCCAGTTATATGAAATCAGCATGCGATAACTTTAAGCCATCAAAGATAAAACAATGGCAACTTAGATTCAACAAGAAGTACTAACAGTTATTCTTCCAAATCTTCCCTTACTTTTGTGAACTAATGATACAACTTATCTGTATATGAAAAAGTTTGTTTATCTCCTTATCGTATTGATCGCTGCCTGTAATGGATTAAATACGAATTCTCCTCAAATGATCGAAGGCGAGTGGCATGCTAAACTGGAGGTCATGGATGGGTATGATCTCCCGTTTACATTTGACTTAAGAAGAGAACACGGACAAACGCTTTTGGAAGTGAAAAATGCCCAGGAACAAATCCTTGTGGATGAGATCAGCACAACAGCAGATTCTTTTCATATACAAATGCCGGTCTTTGAAGGATATCTTGCCGGAACTTTTACCGACAGTAGTATGACTGGGGAATTCATCAAAGAAAGCCTGGATCGCTATGTTCCCTTCTATGCAGCATTAAGTGAACAAGATAGGTTTCCGGTTAAAAGGAAACCGAACCGGGATGTCTCAGGCATTTGGGAAACTACATTTAATCCGGGGACAGCGGATGAAGATATAGCAAAAGGAATTTTTACACAGACCGGATCTAAGTTGACGGGCACTTATAGAACTCCTACCGGAGATTATCGCTATTTGGAAGGAGTCATGGATGGCGATTCTTTAAAACTTTCCACTTTTGATGGCGCCCATGCTTTTTTGTTTGTTGCCCGCGTGACGGATTCCCTTATGGAAGGTGCCTTTTATTCAGGAAACCACTCCAAAGAATTATTTGTTGCCAAACCCAATCCCGATTTTGAATTGCCGGATGCTAATTCGCTTACCTATATCAAAGAGGGCTATAATGGTATTGCATTTTCCTTTCCCAATGAGGAAGGAAATTTAATTTCCTTAGCCGATCCTACCTATAAAGATAAGGCAGTACTGCTTCAAATCATGGGCACCTGGTGTCCCAATTGCCTGGATGAATCAAAATTCCTATCCGGATACATGAATACATATGAATATACGGACCTTGAAGTGATTGCCCTGGCATTTGAATATGCTCCAACAAAAGAACGGGCTTTTAAGGCTATTAAAAGGCTACGAGATAAATTGAGTATAAACTATCCCATTCTTTTGGCGCAATATGGCACTTCCAACAAAGCCAAAGCCAACGAAAAACTGCCCATGCTCAATCATGTACTATCTTATCCTACCACCATCTTTATTGACAAAAAAGGTGTAGTAAGAAACATACATACGGGCTTTAACGGTCCTGCTACCGGTGCAAAATTCGAAGAATTCAAAGTGGAATTTGACAGCCTGATTCAAGTAATTAGAAACCAATAAAAAAGGCCTTCCGCAAGGAAGACCTTTTTAGGTGACTAAAATATAGGCTTAAATTATGGTTGATTTACCCAACCATATATTTTCACGGTTCAAGGTGATATGATCATCAGACGAAGCAATATTATTTGCAATAAAATCCCCGACCGCTTCTGTCCCAAATTCTGAGTTTGGGTTTAAGTCTTCCGTTACAATATCTTTTTTCATGGCCTTAAATACAGCAAGCACAACAGCTCTGGATTCTTCATCTAAGCTAAAATGATCAAGAAGCATAGCCGCTGAAAGGATAGCCGCAATAGGATTGGCTATGTCTTTTCCTGTAGCCTGCGGATAAGATCCGTGAATAGGTTCAAACATGGCATTTTCATCTCCGACAGAAGCCGAAGGTAAGAGGCCAATAGATCCGCCAATCACACTGCCTTCGTCTGACAGGATATCGCCAAACATATTTTCTGTCAGGATAACATCAAACTGACTTGGATTAAGAATCAGCTGCATCGCGGCATTATCAACAAATAAGAATGATAATTCAACTTCCGGATAACTCTCGCTAATCTTGGTAACCACACGTCGCCATAGCCTGGAAGATTCCAATACGTTAGCTTTGTCGACCAGGGTTAATTTCTTTCTGCGATTCTTGGCCGCCTTAAAGGCCAGGTGAGCGATCCTGCTTATTTCTGCTTCTGAATAAATACAGAGATCTGAGGCCTGTGTGCCGTCTTCGCTAATCGTTTTTTCACCAAAATAGATCCCTCCGGTTAATTCCCTATAGATGACAAAATCAGTCCCCGTTATTATTTTCTTTTTTAGCGGAGAGCTATCAATAAGGGTAGGAAAGACCTTTACCGGCCGAATATTACTAAACAAGCCCAGTTCTTTCCGTAATCGTAGCAGCCCTTGTTCGGGTCTGACTTTAGCATCTGGATTGTTATCATATTTGGGGTCTCCTATTGCGCCAAAGAGCACAGCATCGGAATTCTTGCAAAGATCTAAGGTTGCCTCGGGCAATGGATCTCCTGTTTGATCTATGGCTGTTGCGCCAACCAAAGCTTCAGTATATTCAAAGGTGTGGCCAAAATTTTCAGCAATTGCATTTAAGCATTTGATGGCTTGATTGGTTACTTCAGGGCCAATACCATCTCCCTTGAGAACGGCTATTTTCAACTTCATTTATACAATACTTCAAGGTTAATATTACTGTTTTCTATTATTACATGGATGTCTTCATCTTTTATTTCCTTCTGTCTGTCAGCGAATTGCAAAAAAGTTTGATAGACTTTGTCTAACTGTACTTTAGTGAGTTCATATCCAACTTTCTTGGCCCGATAGGCCAGGGCAGCACGTCCACTTCTTGCAGTGAGCACAATAGAAGATTCTGTTACGCCGACATCCTCAGGATTAATGATCTCATAGGTTTCCCGCTTTTTAATTACACCATCCTGATGGATCCCGGAACTGTGGGCAAAGGCATTGGCGCCTACGATGGCCTTATTAGGCTGTACAGGCATTCCCATTTTATGAGATACCATTTGGCTGGTGTCTAATAGCAACTTACTATTTATGTTGGTGTCTAAATTGAGGTAGGGATGTTGCCGTAAGATCATGACAACTTCTTCCAGGGAAGTATTGCCTGCCCGTTCTCCAATACCGTTGATCGTACATTCTATTTGCCTGGCCCCATTAATAACGCCGGCAATCGAATTTGCTGTAGCTAATCCCAGGTCGTTATGACAATGACATGAAAGAATAGCTTTATCGATTCCGGTCACATTTTCTTTGAGATACTTCATTTTGGCACCGTACTCTTCCGGCAGACAGTAGCCTGTGGTATCAGGAATATTAAGTACAGTAGCCCCAGCCTTTATCACGGCTTCGCATACACGTGCCAGATATTCATTGTCAGTTCTTCCCGCATCTTCTGCATAAAACTCTACATCTTCAACAAAGGTTTTTGCATAGGCTACTGCATCAACCGCGCGCTCAAGTATTCGATCCTTATCAGATTTGAATTTAAACTTGATATGAGAATCTGAAGTGCCAATTCCGGTATGGATCCTTGGTTTTCGTGCCGGCTTTAATGCTTCGGCCGCAACTTCAATATCTTTTTTTACAGAACGGGTAAGTCCGCATACCGTGGCGTTCTTCACAATACCGGCGATCTCACTTACTGATTTGAAATCACCCGGACTAGAAATTGGAAAACCAGCCTCAATAACATCAACCCCTAAATTATCAAGGCGCTCAGCAATGACCAGCTTCTGTTTAGTATCTAGTTTGCAGCCAGGGACTTGCTCCCCGTCACGCAAGGTGGTATCAAAAATTTGTACCTTATCTTTACTCATTATATTTACCTAATTTAGTCACCTGTACGAAGATATATTCTGCCTTCTCAGCCCCCAGCTCTTACAAGTACGTAATTACAATGTTAATTATGAAATCAGGAATCATAAATTATTGGAAAATAGAGCTTTAACTTGAACTAATTACGATGACAACTGCGAGTAAAGATAGCTTGTTTGTTCTTGTAAAATCGCTTTCTAAATCGGAAAAGCGGCAGTTCAAGCTATATGTAGGCCGTTTAGGTGTTAATACCGATGCAAAATTCCTGGCCTTGTTCAACCTATTGGACAAGATGAAATCCTATGATGAAACCATCATTCTGGATAGTGGTATTGTAAAGAAGTCACAGTTGTCAAATTTAAAAGCCCATTTATACAGACAGATCCTCGTGAGTCTTCGGCTAAATCCTGTAAACCAGAATATTCGGGTCCAAATACGTGAGCAATTAGATTTTGCCACCATACTCTATCAAAAAGGATTGTATAAACAGAGCCTGAAGATCCTTGATAAGGCAAAGGGAATTGCAATATATAATGAAGAAAAGAACATTGCCTACGAGATCGTAGAATTAGAGAAACTTATTGAAACACAATATATTACTCGTAGTATCCCCGACAGGGCAGATGAACTGGAAAAGCAGTCAAGGGAATTAACCCGACTCAATTCTATGACCAGTAAACTATCCAATGTTTCCCTTCAACTCTATGGGATGATGTTGAAAGTCGGTTATGTCAGAAATGACGAAGATTACAAAAAAGTCACCACATATTTTGAAGAAAACATGCCGGTTTGTGCGATTGAGGAATTTGGTTTCAGGGAGAAACTCTGGTTGTACAAAGCGCATTTGTGGTATAGCTTCCTTATCCAGGATTTCTTGTCTTGTTATAAATATGCCAGTAAGTGGGTAGATCTCTTCTATGAAAACCCAAAAATGATTGGGCTCAATCCCGTCTTTTTCCTTAAAGGGAATAACTACTTGATGGAGTCGCTCTTTTTTGTGAAATACGCTACTCAATTTCAGCAAACCCTGGAAACCCTGGAAGATGTTGTTAAGCAGAAAAACTTCCCTAAAAATGACAATGTTGCCTCACTGGCGTTTCTATACATCCATTTGAATAAACTGAACCTCCATTTCCTGGAAGGAACTTTTGAAAAGGGATTAACGCTGGTTCCTATAATTGAATATGGCATAAACAAACATAGGGCGCGGATAGATGAACATCATGTCATGGTCTTCTATTATAAGATTGCCTGTCTGTATTTCGGCGTCGGGGATAATAAAAATTGCATTCAGTACCTGAAACGGATCATCGAGAACAAGAATCTAAAAATGCGGGAAGATCTAATGTGTTTCGCAAGAGTTCTCAGCCTGGTTGCACATTACGAAGCTGGCCTGGATTATCATTTAGAAGTGCAATTAAAAAGCACGTATAAGTTTCTGATTAAAATGAATGATCTGCATGAAGTTCAGAAAGAGATGATCAAGTTTTTACGAAAACTCGGTCAAATTTATCCTAGTGAATTGAAGGCAGAATTTCAGAAACTATACGATGCCCTAAAACCCCTGGAAGATCACCCATATGAAAAAAGGGCATTCCTGTACCTCGATATTTTATCGTGGCTTGAAAGTCACCTGGAGAACAAACCGGTGGCTGAGGTAATACGGGAAAAAGCGCTGGCTATTTCTCGTTAACGATCCCTGGAGTCTTTGCACTGAATTGATTCACAAGCCCGGAAGAGATCCTGTCAAATTTATTTTTTTCCGCCAGTTCCTTTACCATTACAGGATCAAAGTCGCCATTGAAATATAGAATAGATCCATTCATATTATTATTAGAATAAACGAGGATCTCCTTGACGCTGTTCCTTCTCTCACGGATAGAGACCACATTGCGTTTCGACTTCTCATTCTTCCTGTATACCTCAATGAAAGAAGAGCTCGTCATGGTATTCATTTGACGATTAAGATACTGTGTTTGCGCGTCCGTACTGCTTGGAAATTGCATATACCTCAGATCCTTTGTCGTGCCTACAAGGGCATCCATTTCTGGAGAGATACCCCTTACAAGGGTAAACATTACCTGGGGTACGCGTAAGGCAAAAACCTCATCATCGTTTTTATGCGCATTATAAAAGCTGTCGATAGAATTGTAAGAGCTGCAGGCTGCCAATAAGATGAGCACGCTGCCAAGAAATAATTTTTTCATAATGATCAGTGTTTAAGTGATTCTACCGATAAAAAACAAATACCATGCCTAAATCCTGAAACCAATTTCAGTGTATTAAAAGTACAGATTAAAAACGTAGGCACTGCTTCCAAACAGGGTCGTCAGGCGGTTCGGCGATCATTTTGATCGGGGCATTGCCAACGGGGTGTTCTATGCTTAGTTCCCGGGCATGTAGATGAATGCTGCCATCCCGGTTGCCACGTCTGCCTCCGTATTTTACATCCCCCTTAATAATAGCTCCAAGCGCCCCCAATTGTGCGCGAATTTGATGGTGTCGCCCTGTGATCAACTGTATTTCCAGTAAACTATAATGATCCAGATCCCTGAGAGTCTTATAGATGAGCTCTGCTTTTTTACTTCCCGGTATTTCCTTCTCATAGGCATAGGATTTATTTTGCTGTGGGTTCTTTTTTAAATAATGAACAAGATGGCCGGATGCAGTTTTGGGAGCAGATTCAACAACTGCCCAATAGGTTTTCTGAGGTATTTTTTTGGAGAAAGCAGTATTTAACCGACTAAGGGCTTTAGATGTTTTAGCAAAGAGCACAATGCCTGAAGTAGGCCTGTCTAAACGATGGACTATCCCAAGAAAAACGGCTCCGGGTTTATTGTATTTTTTCTTGATATAGGATTTGACGATCTCGCTTAAAGGTGTGTCTTTTGTTTTATCGCCCTGAACAATATCGCCTGGCCTTTTGTTCACCGCAATAATATGGTTATCCTCGTAAAGAACATCGAGGTTTTCTGGCGTGGAACGTATGCCCTTTGATGGATTGTTAGTATTGTTCTTCCTCACTTGGAAAGTCGCGCGATTTTACGTCGGCTACATATTTAGATATCGCCTTGCTTATCTCTTCATACAGGTTCATATAGCGTCTTAAGAACCTGGGATTGAATTCATGTGTCATCCCTAAGAGATCATGGATAACCAGTACTTGTCCGTCTGCATACCTGCCGCCACCGATACTGATGGTGGGGATAGACAATTCTTCGGAAACTTTCTTTGTCAATTCTGCCGGGATCTTTTCAAGGACAATGGCGAAGCAGCCTAGTTTTTCCAGGAGTTTGGCATCTTCAAGAAGTTTTTCTGCTTCGTCCTTATCTTTTGCGCGAACGGTATAAGTCCCAAATTTATATATGGCCTGAGGCGTAAGTCCTAGATGCCCCATTACTGGTATCCCTGCATTGAGAATGCGCTTTACGGATTCCTTAATCTCAGATCCTCCTTCAACTTTTACGGCATGTGCGCCACTTTCCTTCATGATTCGTATGGCTGATCTCAGTGCTTCCTTTGGATCACTC
>JAOTYW010000113.1 GCA_029861705.1 Flavobacteriaceae bacterium | reverse complement strand
GTTATAGACTTTGTTGATGATGAAGCTGCTAATTGTGGAGCAGCAGTAAATGTATCTATAACGCTTACTAGAGTATGATCTACAAGAAAATAAAAAAAGCCCGCGCTATCCGCGGGCTTTTTTTTTAAAGACTATCGTAGTGCCTTAATAGTTGGATAACTTCTGCCTCAGTCTTAAGTTTCAACTTTTCCGCTTTGCAATAACGATCCAGGGAGGCTTTCTGATCGGATAAGGCCTCTATGATCGATTTCTTGGTGAGGCGCACCGGTTCTGCTGTTTTACCTTCCCTCGCTATATAATATAAAACCTCTCTTTCAAAACTAGGGGGTCTTTCTTTTCCATAGGAAGAATTGGCCGCTTTGCCCTCTCTAAGTACCACCTGGTAACGAGAATAGAATGATGTGTCTCCTGTATATAAGGGGATACCATAGCCCTGCCGAATCTTACCATCCTCCATAAATTTTATGACCCTGTAATTAAAACCATTCAATTGGGCTGTGATATAATCCCTTTTCATCAGAGCGATCACCTTCTCTCCATCCTGCATTTCAATCTCATCATTAAAGGCATTGTAGCGCAAGTATGTTTTATAGGATGTGTCATTACTCACTGTAACTGTTCCCAGTTTGAATGCTTCATCCAAATAAGGGGAACCTTCCACCTTGATCGGGAGGTTATTTTTTCCGGTTACAGAATTCTGTATGTAAACGGTCGGTAAGTCCAAGCGATCGCTTTGTGCCCAACTTAGTGTACTGGTGAGTAAAAAAATAATGACTATATACCGCATACGGTTTATGTTTTATTTGTTCTGATCTTAACAAGAATAATACCAAATCTTCTTTGATTAATTCACACGGAATTGGAAGATCTCAGATTCAGAACTGTTCCCTGCGCTGTCTCGGGAAAGGACCCGCCAATAATAGATCGTTCCTGAACTAATGCTTGTATCCAGGGTCGTGTCTGATGTAGTCCCCAATAATGTATCCGGCTCTGGATCCGTGTCAAAATAGACATCAAATTCAAGAAGGTCCCCATCAACGTCGCTAGTGGTCCATTCGAGGGTGAGAGTGCCCCCGGAGGCATTAATGCTTGAACCTCTGGAAGGATACACTGCCGCTGCAGGGAAAGGAGCATAATTTGTGATTCCGGCACCCTGGTTGTAAAATTTCCAGGTAGCGCTGTTCGCTGTGGCCATTGTCCCACTCGCTTTAGAAACCACGAACCATTCATAAGGTGCGCCTCGGTCTATAATGATCGGGGCTGAAGTTGTTGAAACATTGACCATAGTTGTCCCATTTGTGTCAAGGTTTCTAAGGTTCACCTCATAACTATCCGTATTCTGTGCGGCGTTCCATTCAAACGTAACGCGACTTTGATTTTCACTCAGGATCTCCCCTTCATTGCATTCCGTATTGTTATCAGGGAATACTAATGTCGCAGCTGAAGGTGATGGTGGCGGTGGCGGAGGAGGTGGTGTATCGTCACCATTACTGCTCTTGCTGCAACCCGGGAGAATAAAAACAAGCATTAAAAGTATCAGACCTATTCTCATCGTTTCCATACTTTAAATTTCAACAAGGTCTTTTCCGTTCTGACATTTAGCAAGTAAATCCCATTTGGCAAACCATCAAGGTACAATTGCAATTCACGGTCAGTGATTGCTTGCCGTTTATTATATACGTTGACTCCTGATGTGGAATACAGGCTGATGTCGGCTATTTCTGACTCAAGGTCGGAGAGGTAAACGCGCAAAGCCGAATCTCCAACAGGATTGGGATAAATAAAAAGCTCATCCCGCAATATGATCAGTTCTTCATAAATACCCTGGCAGGCCTTATCGGTAGTAATAACCAATGTATTGGCCGCGCGATCCAGGGGTAATTGGATTTGTCTTTCCTGTGTGGAATACTTTGTGCCGTTCAAGGTGATCGTATAGCGAGATCCCCCGTTGAGATCCAAAGTAACCTTTCCGTCCAAAGTGTTCACCTTGGAAGATATAGATAAAGGTTCGGGTTCTGTAACGGTCAGGTCAAAACACAGTTCATAGCCTGCCTGACCCGCAACGCTTATACAAACAGTATAGGTTCCCGAGAGCAAGTTTTCATAGCGTACCGAATCATTAAAATTCTTTGTTTCATTTACACCATCGCCTGTAAGAACAGCGGTATAGTCTAAGGTTTCTGCAGCTTCGATCGTGATGCTTCCGTCATCACTTCCGATACAGCTTTCTCCTTTGGAAGACACCATGAAGTTCGTTCCAGGTAATGAAAAGATCTCGCAACCATCAAGCCCCACAATAACCCCGGGCCCCGTGTCATTACAAAGATCCGGAACAGCATTCAACACCCCATCATTATCAATATCGTCATCGCAGGAATCGCCTAGTCCATCCAGGTCAAAATCAGTCTGTTCTGCATTGGGTGTCAATGGGCAATTATCAGCTGTATCCAGGATGCCATCATTGTCATCGTCCGGATCGCACAAATCGCCTAAACCATCCAAATCATTATCTGACTGATCTGCATTAGCAATCAATGGGCAATTATCATCTACATCTAAAATACCGTCATCATCGTCGTCATCATCATCGATTAGACTTGTAACAACGAGATCGTCAATCACAGCCCCTTCCTGTACTAAAGCGGGATCAGATTGAAAAACGATCCGAAATATAATGTTGGACACCTGGGTAAGATCTGTTTCTCCATTTACCGAATTCAAGACGAAATCATATGCGTATTCCGTCATCTCAGCATTGGTGCCTGTCCATTGTGCTCCTGGGCAATTCTGGCAATCATCATCCGATCCTGAACTCGCATTCGTTCTGTCGCTGTTATACCAGTTTGGTTGGCTGTTCACAGATCCAAGCACCTGCCAGGTAGTACCGTTGTCTATGGAGTACTGGACATAAACAATATCAAAATTGATCTCCAGGTCATAAGCCATATTGAAGCGTAATACGGGTGCCAGGATCGTTGTGAAATCATAACAATCTGTTAGCAGGACGGCTATAGTAGCATTTGTATGGTTACCGGAAAGATTGGTGGCATAGGCCTGGGTACCTGAACTGACCTGGTTCAGAATGGTTCCGGTGGGTTCCCCTCTTTCCCACAAACTTCCGCTGCCAACTTCGTTAAAGGCCAACAACTCTTCCCCCGTCGTTTCGAAGGTATTGATCGTATCGGCAGTCCCGGAATCGCTAAAAAATATTTTTTGAGTTAAGGTATTATTGTCGGAATAGGCATCATTGGCTATGCTTGCCGTAACTTGAAGACTGGCTATAGCCGGAGGTGTGAGGTCCAATTGAGGTAATGGGATGAGGGTGGTTTCACCGGAGGTAAGATTTACTGCTTCTGAGAATTGCTGATCGGGGCCACCATCAATATTATAGGAGATATCCACATTCGTGATCGTATTAAGCCCATTATTTTCTACAAGGATCTCTGGAATTACAGAGCCACAACTGACGGCGTCATTGGGTGGCGAAAGAACAACCATGCGCAGGTCATTGTCCGGGACTTGAATGGGGATAGGCGACTGCCAAACACCTCTGCCGTAGGTGGAGGCAATGATCAGTTCGTCGTCAAGGTTTACTTCCAGATCGCTTACGGCAACACTGGGGAAATTCGTAAAATATTCTTCCCATTCAGAGAGGCCATCATCCAGGCGATATATGCCCAGGTTGGTGCCTACGTAAATAGGATTGTCTGAATGCCTGGCTTGATGTACGATCGAAAAGTAGGCCTGATCTGCCGGTAGATTTAAGGTCAGGTCCGATTCCAAACCTGCCGAACCGTCTGGATTCACAGGAATTTTGAAGACCCCCCTGGGATTCTGTAATTGCTCGTATTGACTAATCCCCACACGGTTGGAAGTTGTGATATATACAGCAGAACCGTCTGTACCATTGATGGCCATGTCAGAAATAATAGAACTGGGATCGGCAAAGAAAAAGGCCGTAAAAGTATTCCCGCCATCTGAACTTCGGTATACCCCATTACTTTCGGCCGCATATATAACCTGCGGATCATTAGGATCTACTTCGAGATCTTCGATAGAATTTACACCTATAGTTTCTGAGAGCTGTTCCCAGGAATTTCCATTTAATTTGTACACCGCATCATATCCCACAAATAGTTCTCCTGTGGAACTTATAGCCAGCGGTGTGATCCAATTTCCAAGGACACTGCCTCCGGAAGGGGATTGCACTAATCCAACAGATTGCCCCGAATTTGTCGAGATGTTCAGTAGAGACCCAAATTGAACCAGACCATATAAGATGTCTGGATTTGTAGGGTCTATGGCATTGTCCATTCCATCACCCCCGTGATAATTGTTCCATTGCCCTCCATCTAAAACCTGCCCCCCATTATCCTGCAAACCATTGATCATTCGAGCGGCATTCTGTTTGGAAACCGAAAGCCTGTAGATCTGTCCGATTGCCATTCCTGCTGTGTGGTCGGTAAATGAAATTCCATTATTTTCCGAGACATAAAGGCCGCCATCACTTCCACAGAATAGTTTATCATCAAAAAATTTCAGTGTGTGTATATCCGCATGTGTATACGATGGATTGTTGCTGAACCATTGATTGAGACGTATCCAGCTGTCTCCCCCATTCAAGCTTTTCCATACGTTTAGGCAACCCATGAACACTTCATTGGCATTGGTCGGAGATACTTCCAGTGCCAGGTCAAACCACGCCTGGTTCGATTCCATTAGATTAGTGGTATTGGGACTCTCTGTAAAGGTCTCTCCTCCATCAGTTGATTTGTAAAAACCTTGATAACCAAAGCCTTGTGATCCGATATTGGCTGTAAGTATATATACGACTTCGGGATCTGCAGAACTAACTCCCAATACTCTTCTGCCTGAGGAAGTAGGGAGAATATCTGTGATTTCTGAAAAATCCTCCCCATTGGTAGATTTATAATATGCTGAATTAGAAACGGCATACACAGTTTCCGAGGTTCCTGGTTTAAGTTTGAAATCTGTAATATTCCCATTAAGTTTTAAATCCCAACTGGCTCCCTCGTCAATCGACTTAAAAAGTCCAGTATTGGTTCCTAACCAAAGGATATTGGAATTGGTGGGGTCAATTGTTATTTCATTCATCAATGCACTCACCGTGGTTTCGGCAGGGCCCAGTCCGGTAGGCGTCCAGGTTGCTCCACCATCAGTAGTTTTAAAGACCCCTATGCTATATGAATCCGCAGCATCATCATCCCCGGTTGCGATGTATATGGTATTGGAATCATTGGGATCTATAGCAATGCCCGAAACCCCGATCTGTAAGAAATTATCAAAGAGGTTGGTCCATGTGGACCCGGCGTCATCCGACCTCCAGATCCCACCAGCCGGGGCTCCGGCATACCAGCGGTTCGGATCATTAGGATCTACGGCCACTGCGTTAATCCTACCGGTACCTGGGAGCTGTCCACTATAAATACCGGGAGCAAACGGACCTATGGAGGTCCAATTGGCAGTGGGATTTGTGGCCTCGGCCGAAGAGGCCTTATTTTGGTAGGCGTTCCAAATCTCGGACGAGCTTGGTAAGTAACCTCGTTCGTTCACCTGGTATTGCCAATAATTTTGCCAGCGCATGAAAGGGTTAAATCCACTTCCCCTGGCACGTATATCCTTGCCTTCCCAATAGCGAAGGAAGGCCTCATTAATCTCATCAAAGGAATACAATTGATCCTGGGAACGTGCAGTGGGATTTGACTTCTTCCGTAATTCTGCCATCCAAGGTGCACTTTCGTTAAATTGACCGAAAGCTGTGCCGACAGCACATAGAAAAAGAAAGAGTACTTTTCTTTTCATAGCAGGCTTTTGCGTAAATAAAGCGAAAATTTAAGGATTATTCAATTTTATTCCCTTGTCTTTAAGGAAACAATATGACTTAATTTTTGCATGAATATTGAAGCCAAGACATTAAGATTTCTTTGGATTTTTTATCGATCCAAAAAATTACCTTTGCCATAGCCACACATGTGCATGAAATATATAGTTTGTTTATTTATATTAATTCTTCCCATGGTCTGTCTTGCACAGGAAGTTCCCCAACCCCCATCCAGGGTGAAGGATTCTGCATTCTTTAGGGAGAATAAAAATAGACGGCTAGACTCCAAAGAGAAGAAGCCGGAGGTGAGCATCGAACAATACCAGATCATTTCGTTTAAGCGAGATACTACTTATTTGGATACTACCCTGAGCATTCAAAAAGAATATCGCTACAATTATCTCAGAAAAGACAATTTTGAGCTTATGCCTTTTGCGAATGTGGGGCAGCCTTATAATTCATTAGGGCATAGGGTAAACAGGGTCCAATATTATCCCCGACTCGGTGCCAGAGCCAGGCATTTCAATTATATGGAAGTAGAGGACATACCTTATTATAATGTACCTACGCCTATGACGGATCTAATGTTCAAAACGACTTTTGAACAGGGACAAATGCTCGATGCTATTATTACTTTTAATACGTCGAGAAGGACTAATTTTTCAGTTGCCTACAAAGGATTTCGATCCTTAGGTAAATATCAGTTTAGTCAGGGGGAATCCGGAAATTTCAGGACTTCTTTTAATACGTCGTCTTTGAATGGTCGGTATCAGCTACGCGCCCATACGGCACATCAGGATATAGAGGGCGAAGAAAATGGGGGCTTGTTAAATAAAGAAGAACAGTTTGAATCGGGGAATCCGGATTTTGACGACAGGTCGCGCATCGATGTAAATTTTTCCAATGCCAATAATAAGATCCTGGGAAAACGCTATTACCTGGATCACGCCTATATCTTATTAAGATCTAAGCAGGACAGTACCGGTTCGAGAAAAACATCACTTGCACTGGGTCATACATTTAATTACGAGAGTAAATATTATCAGTTTCAGCAAAGTGCGCAGAACGATTTTTTTGGTGACGTAATTTTAAGTCCGATCGATGATAAGGCGACAAACAAGACCATGATGAATGAGCTAAGCCTCAGTTTTGCCAATAAAACGCTGGGTAGCTTAAAAGGTTTTGCACAGTACTTTGATTATGATTATTTCTTCAACAGTCTGCTCACCACACCTTCGGGGCAAATAGACAACAGGCTGGCAGGCGAAGAATTAGTGCTGGGGGGACAGTATAAAAAATCGATAGGGCCTCTTTCCATTGAAGGAACCGGAATGTATACTTTGACTGGAGAGCTGACCGATTCATTTTTGGATGCCGAGGCGTCATATAAGATTAAGGAAGGGTGGACAGCCCGGGCAGGAATTCATTCTTCCTCCCGGATGCCTGATTATAACTTCCTTTTGTATCAATCAGAATATCTTAATTACAACTGGCAAAACGACGGGAGTTTTGAGAAAGAACAGGTCAATAGTTTAAGAGCAGCTTTAACATCGGACAAGTGGGGCGAGGTGGAAGTACAGTACAGTATTTTAGACAACTATTCCTATTTCGCTTCTACGGCGACTCAGGCACAGATAGATGAAGGGCAGGAAAATGCATTTATCCAGCCGTTTCAGGAAGGGAATAGTATTAATTACTTAAAGATAAAACTGAAGAATGATCTCAGCTGGGGTAAATGGTCTTTGGCCAATACAGTAATGCTACAGCAAGTGAGTCAGGATTCACAAGTTTTAAATGTACCGACATTAGTCACCAGGAATAGTCTGTATTTCTCAAGTGAAGTCTTTGACAAGGCGTTGTTTTTGCAGACAGGGGTAACATTTAAATATTTCACTTCCTATCAAATGAATGCGTATAACCCATTGCTTTCTGAATTTTATGTGCAGCAAAATGAGGAGATAGGCGGCTTCCCCATGCTCGATTTATTTATCAATGCAAAAGTAAAGCAGACCCGCATCTATTTAAAGGCCGAGCATTTCAATTCTTCTTTCTCCAAAAACACCTTTTACGCAGCCCCTGGATATCCTTATAGAGACTTCGTAATCCGCTTTGGTTTAGTGTGGAATTTCTTCTCTTAAAATGGGTTTAAAAACACTGTTGAAAAAAAACTTTTGTTTTTTTATAGTTAGTGTTGTGTAAACGGAATCTTCCCTGTATATTTGCACCCGCTTTTGGAACGAGATATGCTCTGAAAGCAATTTATTAGGATTAAATTTTGTATATTATTCCTTCGTTTTTGAAGGATTGAAAATCCTGATTATAAGTTCATTGAAATATTGGCAAACAGCGTTATTTCGTTTTTAGCGAAGCGAAATAATTTTTTTTTGAAACCATAAATTGATTAGTCAATTCAAGAATCAATAATATTGGGCGGGATTATAACCTATCATTGAATGTTAGTGTACCATTATATTAACGTTACTACAATGAAGAGTTTGATCCTGGCTCAGGATGAACGCTAGCGGCAGGCTTAACACATGCAAGTCGAGGGGTAACAGAAGAAGCTTGCTTCTTGCTGACGACCGGCGCACGGGTGAGTTACGCGTATAGAACCTACCTTGTACTGGGGGATAGCCCGGAGAAATCCGGATTAATACCCCGTAGTCTCTAATTATCGCATGATATGTTAGAGTAAAGTTTCGATGGTATAAGATGGCTATGCGTCCCATTAGTTAGTAGGTAAGGTAACGGCTTACCTAGGCTATGATGGGTAGGGGCCCTGAGAGGGGGATCCCCCACACTGGTACTGAGACACGGACCAGACTCCTACGGGAGGCAGCAGTGAGGAATATTGGACAATGGGCGAAAGCCTGATCCAGCCATGCCGCGTGCAGGAAGACAGCCCTATGGGTCGTAAACTGCTTTTATACGGGAAGAATAAGGGGCACGTGTGCCCTGGTGACGGTACCGTAAGAATAAGGACCGGCTAAC
>JAOTYW010000295.1 GCA_029861705.1 Flavobacteriaceae bacterium | reverse complement strand
ATAATTTGCTTTCTTCAAATATGATCCGATGTATGCCGATCAACCGCACACATAAATAATGCATATTATTCTAAAAATCAGAATGTCATGATCCACCAACACCCATTAATTACCCTGTCTGAAATAAGAGAAGACAAAATGGATATCCTGAGAGAAAGATTAGAAAAAATACGGGTGGATCTCATGAACAAGCAGCTGTCAAATGAACCCAATGAATTTGAGAAAGTCAGCACGCTGCATTATGGAAGATGGGTTATCCTGAGCAGGGATTCCTTCCGTGACGAACCCAGGGAACCTGTGGGTATCAGGCTGGTGCTTTCCACTAATTACGATGGTATCGGCGACGATCATGAGGATTATCACCTGACTGAATTAGTAAATAAGCTCACTAACTATATTGACGACCTATATGAATGTTGCGAGGGTTATCCGGAACCCGCAGAGCGAACGGAAGAAAGCAGGAAAAACTTCCTCAAAAAAGGAGCGATCAATACTACGGCCTTTTACAATGGAGCCCCCGGCCGGTCTGTTGCGCAAATACGACAGGAAGATTCCCTGCAACAGCATATATGGAAGTTTCTAAAACGTAAAAACTTTAATGAAAATACCCCCGCTGTAGAAATTCATCGGGCTATACAGCAGGAAATTAATGCAAAACCTGAATTTGCCTGGAGCAAAGAAAAAGCCGGGGTACAGGGGGTTAAGTGGGTGCCATTTATTAGCTGGCTGCTATTGTTAATTCTATTGCTTGCAATGGGGTTGGTTATCCTTTGGATTCTTATCATTTTCTTCTTTTATGAACTCTGGAATAAGAAAGAAACCCTTACACAGAGCCAACTGGATGATAGCAAAGTAGATGAACTAAAAAGAGTAGAAGATCTGTTTCCTCAAAACCAATTTACCCAGGTAGCTGTTATAAAGCCGGGGCTTGCCCGTAAGTTTAACTTCTGGATATGGATGTTACGCACCAGGGTTCTGGCCGGCTGTGTATTTGTTAAGGGAAAACTGCTCAATATACCTACTATTCATTTTGCGCGTTGGGTACAATTTGACAAGGGCAAGCATGTATTATTTTTTAGCAATTTTGATGGGAACTGGGAACAATATCTGGGTGATTTTATAGATCAGTCGGGCTGGGGACTAACGGCTATTTTTAGTAATACCGTCAATTTTCCCAAAACCCATTTTATGGGATTATTAGGTATAATACCTGTGATAATAGGTAAGATCCCGGGTGTGAAAAAAGTTCCTACATTACCTTTGACATTTCCGGGTACCAAATTTGTATTAACCGGTGGCGCCTATGATCAGGAACACTTTTTAGCCTGGAGTCGAAGTACGCAGATCCCCACCCAGGTATGGTATTGCCCATACCGCCATCTTTCGATTAAAAATGTGAATAACAATACAAAGATCCGTAACGAGTTACACGAGACATTAACGGAAGCGCAGGCACAAGTATTTTTAAAAAGAATTTAAAATTTTAGCATGACAGCATTAGAACTTTCGGAAATTCAAGCCTACCTGATCAATGAGTATAAGGAGATGGGCTTTTCTAAATATTACCTGATGCAAATTCAGGATGCCTCAGCAGCAAAAAGCTTTCTGGCTTCTGTGGCCGATGATGTTACACATGCCAATACTTCGATAGCGGACAGCTGCCTCAATATTGGATTTACAAGTAACGGTCTTAAGCGATTAGGCTACCATAAAGAAAATATGCATTCTTTTTCCCGCGAGTTCAGGGAAGGAATGGTGACTGAGCATCGTCAGCGTTTATTGGGCGACTTTGAAAGCAGTGATCCTTCCAGATGGCAGTGGGGCGGACCTTCCAATGAACGGATCGATCTTATAATGATGGTCTTTGGAAAAGATGAACAAACGGAAGAAAATTATTTCAGGACACTCAGGCAACAATTTGAACAGGGGCTATCTGTTATTCATGTTTTAGATGGCAAACCCTTACCCAATAACAGGGAGCATTTTGGATTCAGGGACGGGATATCGCAACCTGTTATCAAAGGCAGTGGATTAAAAGCATCTGGCAATAATAATGATATTAAACCCGGTGAATTTGTGCTGGGATATAAAAATGAGTATAAGGTATTTCCCGATACGGCTTTGCTAAAAGTAGAACAGGGCAAATCTGAATTACTGGGCGAGAATTCGGAAGGTCTCAAGGATAAGAATACAAAAGTAACGTATAAAGACTTCGGTCTTAATGGAACTTACTTTGTCTTGCGTCAGCTAGAGCAGGATGTTGACGGCTTTTGGTCTTTCTTGAAAAAGCAATCCGATGAAGCAGCGGAAGAAAAGCGCAATAAAGAGGCCACCATGCTCGCAGCAAAAATGATGGGCCGCTGGCCTGGCG
>JAOTYW010000112.1 GCA_029861705.1 Flavobacteriaceae bacterium | reverse complement strand
AGGCAGGATTAAGATCATTAAGTAAGCCAGTATTCCGTGCAAGAGCCCCCAAACAAGCCTATTTTTATATGCAAATGGATAGTTTAGGCCCATAAAGGCTCCGGAACACAAACCGATCAAGGTACCCAGTAACACTACTTCCAGGCTTCCATCCCAGCTAAAACCCCCGGAGCGTCCTCCCAGAATTGCCATGGCTCTCATGAGTAAACGACCCCCAATTCCTAAGACCAGGGTACCCGCCAATAGGCCGGCCAGGATGCCAGTCAGGATGTGTGTAAGGATCAGACGCATGTCGATTAATCTTAGTTAGTAATAGGCACAAGTAAGCTCAGAGTGAAAATGCCACATACATATCCCCTGAGGGAGTTCCCATTTTTCCACCGCCACAAGCTATTACAATATATTGTTTTCCATTTATTTCATAAGTGGCAGGGGTAGCATATCCTCCGGCCGGCAGATCGGTTTCCCATAAAAGCGCTCCGGTATCCATATGAAAGGCCCTGAATTTCTCATCTTTTGTTGCCCCTATAAAAAGCACTCCTCCGGCTGTGATGACGGGACCCCCATAATTTTCTGTACCGCTAACCGGAAATTCCGGATCATTAAGCGCTTCTTCATGACCCAGGGGGATAGTCCATTTGTACTCACCTGTATTTAAATCAATAGCATTTAGCGTACCCCAAGGGGGTTTCATGACCGGAAAGCCCCGCTTATCCTTAAAGCGACCAAACCCCACCATGGCATAAGGGGTATCACCAGCATCCTCCGTCTTATGGTCTTCAGCTGATGCATCTTCCAAACCGCTTAAATAGGCCGTGATAGTTGCAACTTCTACTTCACTCAAATTAGGCATGGCGGGCATAGCCCCTTTGCCTAATATCATTGTCTGTTGTATTTCTTCTGGTGTTAATCTGGTTTGTGCCAGCTGCAATTCCGGGATGGCTCCCAGGCCTTGAAGACCCCCTCCGTGACATCGGGCGCAATGAATTTGTGTCAGGCCTTTTCCGCTGGAAGAAGAACTCACTTCTGCCATGCGAACGATCCAGGCCATTTCATTGCTGTTGACATACATGATGCCATTGCGTGGGTCAACAGCGGCCCCACCCCATTCGGCACCCCCATCGGCTCCGGGATATAGAATGGTACCCAAGGTATCCGGCGGAATAAATTGCCCTTTGGAGGTTACCTGATTAAACCTGTCTACTACCATCAAACCTTGCTCATTTTGTTGATGGTCAATGAAATCGTCCACAAAAGCGGGTTCATCCGGGGCATAGAGATCTTCTTTACTGAGTTTCTGTCGTGCGAAAGGAGCCGGTTTAAGCGGCAAGGGTTGTGTGGATGCGGTTGTATCACCAAGAAGCGTTGTCTGGGGATAGGGCTTTTCTTCAATTGGGAATAGCGCCTCTCCTGTTAGCCGATTAAATAAAAAAACATGTCCGCTTTTAGTTACCTGCGCAACTGCGGGGATCTTTTGTCCGTCTCGTTCAATATCCAGCAGGTTTGGCGGAGCCGGTAAATCCCTGTCCCATACATCATGATGCACGAATTGGAAATGCCAGATCCGTTTCCCCGTAGCTGCATTTAAAGCGATAAGGGAATTGGCAAATAAGTTATCCCCGATCCTGGCTCCTCCATACCAATCAAAGGCAGAAGATCCTGTAGGAACGTATACAATGCTGTTTTCTTCATCCAGCGCCATACCGGCCCAATTATTTGCACCGCCAATTCGGGGGTCCTGATAGGCATTTTCCGGCCAGCTTTCATAGCCATATTCTTCAGGATATGGGATAGTATGGAAGATCCATTCTAATGCTCCTGAGATTACGTTATATGCCCGAATATGTCCCGGGGCTGCACCCGGGGATTCCGAGGTGCGAAATCCAATAATGTACAGATCTTGGTAGATAACTCCTGGGGTGGTCATGACAACAGGTAATTTGTCCGGGTCACGGCCCAGATCCCCCCTGAGATCTATGGCCCCAGCCTGACCAAAAGACGGGATAACTATTCCGGATTCTATATCAATAGCATAGAGGAAATAGCCCGAGCTAAAAAAGAGTCGACTCTTTGCCTCTTTATCAGACGGCCAATATGCAAAACCGCGGGACAGTCCTAATCCTGTTTCGTCAGCTTTTTCCGGCGAGAATTCCCAACGTTGTTCTCCTGTGGCCGCGTCAATGGCAAAAAGAACATTGGATGCGTTCACACCAAAAAGAGTGTTGCCAACGATCATTGGATTGTTTTGGATCTGGGAATTTCTGCGTTCAGACATGCCCTCGCTTTGGTACATCCATGCGATCTTAAGCTGAGCAACATTCTCTGTATTGATCTCATCAAGCGTAGAAAAATGTGATCGATGTGGATCCCCGAGGTAATGAGACCAGGTCTGGAAATAGGATTTATCGGCCCAGGAAAAGCCATCGTACATCGATTGCTCTGTCGATTTTTTACAACTAACAAAACAGATGAATAATAGTGAAACAAACCCCCAGGCTTTTTTGGACATATGGTTTGGCTTTAATTTAAAATGTGCTTACGGGATTGAATCCTTTGTTACTATAAGGCTTTTTAAAATCTGACCGATCTGCCAGTTTCGGTCGACATTAATAAATTCTTCCGATCCAGGACCATTGGCCAATAAGGGTACGACGCTTGCCGTGTGATCCTGTGATGCCCAGATGATTTGCATATTTGGATATTCATCGAAATCTACGCCGGCTGCCATCCCACCGGTTTCATGATCGGCAGTGAAGACCACCAGCGTATTTCCGTTTTTTTCGGCAAAATCCAGTATAAGGCTTAGCGTTTCCTCAATAACCTTTATTCCTTTCACAACACGCTTAGAATCATTGCGATGGGAACCTGAATCTATTTCCTCGCATTCTACCATCAGGGTAAAGGGAGTGTCTTCTTTGGTTAAATAAGACAAAGCCAGGGTCGTTAGTTTTGGAAGATTGGGCTGCGATTCCAGATCCTGCAGTTCATCCTCTTCATAAATTGCCGCTATTGGCAGCAATGGGTATTTCTGATCAGGTAAGACCAGGGACTTGTCTAAAACTTGAAAGCGCTGTTCCAGGATCTCCATGGTTTCCTCCAATTCAGGTATTCCGCCTTGTCCTAGGTCTTCCAGTTCGCCAAAGAGAATATCAACTTCACTTGCAGCGGTTTGTTTCAAGATGACTTCAGCGTTATCTCTTGATTTCGTGTGTGCTAAAAATGCGGCAGGGGTGGCATCCCATACATATGAATCTGTAACAATACCGGTATTATACCCATTAGCGGAAGCGACTTCAAATAAGTTGGCTACGCTGTTTCCATCTGCATCCATTCCAATGACATCAAAAAAAGTGGGTGTACCCGTAGCCAAAGCAGTGGCAGAGGCCCCGGAATCTGTGATAGGTCCGTAGGTAGAACGGGTATCATGCCAGGCCCTCACATCAAACTGCTGCCATACAGACGTTGCCCCGGTTTCTTCTTGCGACATCATAGCCAGCGATAAATGGCTGAATCCCATCCCGTCGGCAATAAAAAAAATGATATTTTTTGGTTTAGCGGGGATACTATCCAATTGCAGGGCTTGCGATTCAGCCTGAGGCGCGAACTCAATGTCAGCTGGGGAAGTTTTTGCGATCTTCCAATTGAAAATATAAAAGATTCCAACAAGAAGAAGTGCCAATATTAAGGTTGTACCAAAGGCTACCTTTTTCCAGGGTTTCAAATTTTTTGCATGGTGTGCCATGGTATTATTCCTTTTTAGATTTCGTAGATTCTTTTGTATCCCCTTTTTTCATTTCTTGGTATCGCATATAGAGTCGCACTCCTAGGCGGGCAAATAGAATGATAGCTATGACCAATACAATGTCGAAACCTTCCATTATTCACTACTTTAATCAGAATTCACCCGGAGATGAATAATATCTCTTCAATGCAACCTTTTAATCCGGGTCGTATCTCGTTTTACCCAGGTGACTCCTCCATCGATTGATTCTTCTTGGACTACGGTGAATTGGTCTTTTCTTATGTCGATGTATTTAAGACCATGTTGGTTGTCTATATGTCTTGAACCTCCGATCCTCAAAGTATATAAT
The DNA here is from genome assembly GCA_029861705.1 of Flavobacteriaceae bacterium. GTDB lineage: Bacteria > Bacteroidota > Bacteroidia > Flavobacteriales > Flavobacteriaceae > HDS-28. Next base: position 4,781 of record JAOTYW010000112.1, on the reverse strand, counting down.
ACGTCGCCGTCTACTATCCATAGATATTTGGAATATCTGCCTGAGTTGAAAACATAGGTTTCTTCCCAAAGTTGTGTAGCTGGATTGACAAATCCTTGAGACTGGTACTTAAATGTTGAGTCGGCTGAGATAAAACGCTGAGTTAATACGCAGTCATCCAGATTGAGTTTAGTAGAAAGCCGTCCGATAAAAACTTCAGATCCATCCTTTAAATCAGATTCTTCCCATTCCCCTACGAAGGGTTGAACGATTGCTTGGGAGCCTGTATTACAAGTAGAATTTCCGCTTTGAGCGTTGCTTATCGAAAGACAACAAATCATCAATATGAAATTAACTGTTCTTCTCATTTCAAAAGAAATTATTCGCACTGATACGTCTTGTCTCCAACTATAAATTGCTGGCTTTGATCAGGTCTTATGTGGCCATGCCAGCTATCCTCATACCATTTGTCTGGTTCTTCATCATTTCTATAGGTTGTTGTAAAATAAGTAAAATCGGCATTGAATGTTATAATAATATCACCTTGCCCGTCTTCATCAATCCACCGGCCATTCATTACCAGATCTTCGATTTCACCCCAAATAGCACCCAGACTCTGTTTTGGTAATAAGACATAATAACCGCTGATCTCATCTTCGTAGAATAGCATGTCGAAACGACCGATCTCCGTACAGTAATTTCGGGTTATTAAGACACTGTCTTCTTCGGATGTAATGTTCTTACACGAGGATAGAAAAAGTATAATCCCGGAGCAAATCAACAATTGGATGATCGAATATCTCATTTGCATGTAATCAAATAATCCCATAAGACACTGCTTGTGGCACTCTCTAATATAGCAAATTTAGCAGGGTCCTATTGGCCAACTTCCGTTTAATGTTTTTTGTTAGATTATCGTTCTTATTGGAGATCACTTTTTCGTTTATTATTTCCTGCTGAATCCCTATCTTCTGAGCTCATTTAATTTTGATTGGCATGAATAAATTGATCCTTGTGGCCTTATTTATAGGATGTACATCTTTAGCTTTTTCACAAACAGCAGATGCACCCAAAACCAAATTCACGCAAATGTACCTTCCCGTATGGCAGGAGGCCGGGGAACATTGCATGGAAGTGGCCAGGGCTATGCCTGAGAAGTTGTATTCTTATAAACCTACTGAGGTTAGCAAGACCTTTGGAGAGCAGATGGTGCATATTGGCTATACGATTGAACTACTGACCAAACGTTATGTTCAGGGCATGGACGTAGTGCCAAATACGCCAGATGCCAACTCTATGAGCAAGGCAGAGATCCTGGAGTTATTAGAAAGAGGATTTGCATACACCAATGAGGTTATCTATGCTATTGAACAGGCACAACTTGATGAGACCTGTGTGATGTACCACAGCGGAAACACGGTCAGCAGGGCTTTTGCCCTATTCTATGTTCAAGACCACTTGACCAATCACAGGGCCAAGGCTAATTTGTACTTGCGTATGAATGGGATAGACCCACCTGAATATACCTGGTAATTTATTCCTGATCAGGGTCTTCTTTAAACTCCATTGTTGCAACCAGTTTCTCCCAGCGATTAGAGAACGGACTGTTATAGAGTTCCTTTAATAATCGTCTGCGACGACGATCAGAGATATCCAGTGTATCTATAATTGATCTCCGTTTTGTGATCAGATCACGACGTTCAAGTTTTTTCTTTAAACGGGCATCTGCAGTGAGCACCATGTCTGATTCAAATTGTCCCAGGACAGTACGTTCCCTGACTTTCAATTCATTTTCCGAGGGTAGTGCGATCGAATCTTGAGCATACAGGGCCCTGGTTCCTGTGATAAGAAGAAAACAAAGAAAAGTCAGTAAATAAAGTGTAGTTTTCATTTCCTTTAAATGTCCGGTAACTTACTGCAAATTAGGACATTTAGACGACTATTTTTATGAATATCCGGCTAAGAACAAGCCTCTCACCGAATTTTTACGGGTGTTCATCTAAAAGTGGAATTCCTGATAGCTACCAAGTTTAATAATCCAAGCCTTCTTTTTTCATGGCCCTTCTGTAATTCATGGCAACGGCATCAAATTTTAAGTGCAGTTCTTCGGCGAAATCAAAAGGCACTTGTTCGGGTCGCTGCGATTCTACTATGCGTTGGTCCTGGCCAAAGATCACCTCTTCAAAGTCCTGATAGATCGTATCGGGTTCATCAAGCTTATAATTACGACCGATAATACAATACCCCCGACATGTATTGGCCGAAATGGGCTGTGATACAAATACGTACACCATTCCTTCTTCACCGCCCCAACTCACGTGAAGAACAATTGTATAGGGTAAATGCAATTTGTAGCTGCTCCGACGTTCCGGATCAACATTTACTTTATTCGCAAAAATCGGGAAGTCTTCAGAATTCACAGATTCTGGTCGCACAATAGTATAATGCAGCACCGGGCCGTGCACTTCAACTTTACAATCGGGAACTTCAGGTCGGTTTTGCTCCCCAAGTAGACCCGGGTGCACCCAGGGAAAATGACCAAAGTCGGTAAAGTTTTCCACCTGCCTCGAGGCATCACTATCCCAATTAAAAGGTCCTGTATTGACAAACTTCCACGCAGCATTGTCAAATTCCGGAATATCGGGCAACCGATAGGCCGGCTTCTTAAAAGCCACCCAAATCAGACCGTATTTCTCATGGCATAGATAAACCGGGGTTTTCGCCTTAGAAGGAATAGGTGTATCCGGTGCCTGGGGGATCAAGACACAATCGCCTTTTATATTATACTCCCAGGCGTGGTATGGACAAACTATACAATCATTCCTGACCCAACCTAAAGATAAAGCTGTTCCTCTATGGATACATAAATCCTTCATGGCGTTTACATTGCCATCTGAACTTCTCCAGATCACCACGGGTTCATCCAATAAGAAAGTTCCAAATGGGGCATCTCCCAGCTCTGAGCTATAACAGACAGGATGCCAGCAGGCAAATAACTTGTCAGGAAATACGGTCTCGTTTTGCATTGTGAGCGGATTATTAATTTTTCTAATTCAGTTCATACCATAATTCTACCATTCCATCTTTGTAAGCGGTTACGTCTATCAGGTGTAAATCCTGTTCTTTTCCGATAAAATCAAAAAATAAGGTACCGTCTCCTAAAATCACCGGCATGATCGATATAATGATATCATCGACTAGATTTTGTTGCAAGAACCCTTTACTGAGCAAGGCCCCACCTACAAGCCAGGTATTTTGATATTTGGATCTTAAGATATTGTTCACCAATTCTTTAAGGTCCCCTGAATAGAATGAAACAGATGGGCTATTTGAAGACAGAATTCTGGAGGTCACAACTACTACCGGGGTATCCCCATAGGGCCATCCAAGTTCAAGCGCATGTTCATAGGTACGGGAACCCATCACATAGCAGTCGATTTTTTGCAGAACATCAGCAATATCTTCATCACTGAGCGTCATACCCTTTTCATAGGTGTCAGTGGATCGCATCCAGGAAATACTACCATCTTTTTTGGCGATAAAGCCGTCCAGACTGGACACCATATGCAGGGTTATCTTGGCAGTCATTTTAGTTTCTCTATTTAGTTCGGTGGCAAATAGTCAGTTGGAATAGGATTTTCCTCAGATTCCTGTGTCCAGTAGATATTGATGATCCACCAACGCTCTCCGTCGTTCAATAATTGAATGCTATTGATCCCTCGCATAAAAGGAGTTTTATCTGCCTCACTTCTATAAGATTCATACGTGCTGAAAACCTGGGTAATGTTTCCAAATGTTTGAACCACTCGATGGATCTCTTTCTCGAAGAAACCATTTTCGACCAGCCATTTACCTGATCTTTCTATATATCCTTCAGGGGTTATAAACCGGGCCTCAAACACCCCTGCATCATTTTTCCCGCTAGGGATCAGCTTGGCTTCCGGATGAAACAGATAAGTGAAAAGATCCCAATTCCTTGCTTCACCCTTTTCCCCGGATATAACGGTATAAAGTGCATGAAGTGTACTATCCAGGGATGCTACTTTAGGATGATACATATCATTTGAAGTTTGCGCATTCAAAGTCATTGAAAATATAGAGCATACTAGTGACAGAATAGTTAATTTTTTCATCTTGGTTTACTTAGTGATTATTGAGATCGCACATTTTAGAATTGGACCCCAAGATCCGTAGGAAATTGTCCCGGAATCTCAGATTTGTCTTCCCCGAGATTCTGACGAAGATCAATTTCTATCCCTCGAGATATAGTGGAGATGGGTACATCATTGGCCGTGCCTTCAAATGGATTTTCACCTGTTCGGCCAATACGTTCCATTGTATGGAACATCCAGGCCACTGCCATATATATAGGAATGCTAAACCAAATAAAGTTCTTGCCCAGAACACCGTATGATTCTGAAATTTCTGCTCCAATATCCACGAATTGAGGCACCAGGGCCATCGGCAGTAGCAATAAAAGGAGCCACATAAAATAGTGGTTCAATGTTGCATATTGTCTAGGATATGGAAAATTTTTAATTCGCTCCGTTTGTCCTTGTAGTGTAAAAAGTTCCTGAATTAAACCTTCGAGTTCAAGGAATGAAAATTCCCACACAATTCCTTTTTCCTTTAGCCTTCTTAGGTGATGCGACTGGAGGTAGAGCACTGCGGTTTGATGATTGTCGTGAGTTAATACATAGTCCATATCCTGAGCGGACAAATAGGGTGACAGATCATCCTTTAATTCAGCTTTAGCCTCAGGTGGCCTGATTCCCCATTCCTGGTTGGTTTTGTGATCGCTG
>JAOTYW010000294.1 GCA_029861705.1 Flavobacteriaceae bacterium | reverse complement strand
AGTTATCATCCGAATTACGGATAATGGAGAAGGTATTCCGGAAACACACATCCCACGAATTTTTGAGCGATTCTATCGTGTAGATAAAAGTGGAAGCAGGGAAGAAGGAGGATCAGGTTTGGGCTTGTCGATAGTGAAACATATCATTGAGGCCCATGGAGAGAAGATCTTTGTAGAAAGCCAGGAAGATGTTGGATCCGAATTCTCATTTACCCTGGAAAAGGCAGCAATTACCAAAATTATGGCCCAATAAACTAACGCATTAAACCTTGGGAAGTAAGAACAAGTTAAAACGTTTTAAGGAGAATGAATCGTTTTCGAATGTCGTTCAACCCCTTAGGGATGAACTTCTAGCAGGGCGCTTTGCACATAAAGGAGCTTGGTGCGAATTTTTCGGAAATTCCAACCCCATTGTTTTAGAATTAGGATGTGGCAAAGGAGAATACGCTGTAGCCCTCGCCCGCCGGTTTCCAGCTAAAAATTTTATTGGGATCGATATTAAAGGGGCGCGACTTTGGCGTGGAGCAAAAACTGCGATGGAGGAAAACATTTCAAATGTTGCCTTCCTCAGAACACAGATAGAACTTATTAATTATGCTTTTGCAAAAAATGAAATTTCGGAGATCTGGTTAACATTTCCTGATCCGCAAATTAAATTCAAACGAAGAAAGCACAGGCTGACCAATCCCGAATTTCTTGAGAGATACAAGGAAATACTTTTTCCCGACGGGATCCTTCATTTAAAGACAGATAGCGAATTTCTTCACGGATATACCCTTGGTTTGCTTGAGGGAAGAGGAGACAAGATACTCTATGCCAACCATGATGTGTATAGAAATGAAGGAAGCCCTGAAGTTGTGACGGATATCCAGACTTTCTATGAAAAACAGTATCTTCAAGAAGGAAAACCAATTACCTATATCCAGTTTCGACTCCAGCCTTAAATGACACATCTCCTCATTTTATTTTTTAGCACTTTTTCAGCGGCTTTTATGGCTACGGTTCCACCAGGCTTATTAAATATGAATGCAGCCAAGACCAGCGTAGAGCGAGGTAAAATGGATGGTATAGTTTTTTGTATTGGCGTGTCTACCATGATCATGATCCAGACCTATGTTTCAGTGCTTATCTCTAAGTTTCTGTATCGGAATCCTGAAGTCATAGATATCCTTTTAAAGCTGGCATTAGTAGTGTTTGCCATTTTTGCCGTATACTTTTTTATTGCCGCAAAAAGAAGGCATTCTGGTCCCATAAAAATGATGCAGGTAAGTAAAAAAAGAAGCAGTTTCTTTAAGGGCACCTTTCTGGCAGCCGTAAACTTGCTGACCATTCCGTATTATGCAGGGGTCCATGCCATGTGGACAGCAACCGGAATGATCAATTTTGATGTCTGGGATATTATTGTGTTTATTTTGGCGACTGGCACCGGTAGTTTTGCAGTACTGTATTTGTATACGATATATTTCTTCAAGCTGGATGCAAAAACAGACCGGTTCTCTAAAAATTCCAATTATATATTAAGTGTGCTCATGCTGCTGCTATTAGTGATCACTTTAATACGAATCATTTATACATGATATGGCAGATCCTGATAGCTTTTTCGAGAGGGTTTATGATGTTGTTCGCCTTGTTCCCAAAGGCCGGGTAACTTCATATGGCGCCATCGCAAAATATCTGGGGGCAGCACGAAGTGCAAGGATGGTAGGATGGGCAATGAATAGTTCACACGGCCACGAAGATGTGCCCGCGCACAGGGTGTTAAACAGAAAAGGCCTGCTTACTGGTAAATTTCATTTTGATGGGACTAATCTAATGCAGCAACTCCTCGAGAATGAAGGCATCCCAATCCAGAACAATCAGGTCGTAAACTTTGAAAAATATTTTTGGGACCCTGTTCAAGAACTAGGTTAAACCTAGATTTCTTCGGCCAGACCGGGTTCATTTTTGCTGTACATTCGGCACTTTGACGTATCTTTACTGTTTAAACTTATTTGTCGAATATACTGAGATCGAGACCGATATGAAGTTGAAAAAAGAAGCTATCATTCAAGCGCTGGAAACCTTAAGTGTACCTGGCGAAGGCAAGAGCATTATTGAAGCCGGAGCATTAAAGAATATGCAGATTTTTGGAGATGAAGTCGTACTGGACCTGGTCATTGGAAATCCAAGTTTACAGGCTCGGAAAAAACTGGAAGTTGAAATCTTAAAAACTATTCACGATCAGGTTTATGAAAAAGCTAAGATCACCATTAATGTAAAAGTCGAAGCCAAACCCGCACCTAAAGTCCCAAGCATTAAAGGAAAACCTATTCCGGGTATCCAGAATATTGTGGCCGTCGCTTCAGGAAAAGGTGGAGTGGGAAAATTTACCATCACGGCGAAT
>JAOTYW010000293.1 GCA_029861705.1 Flavobacteriaceae bacterium | reverse complement strand
AAAAAATACATCAATGAAGTAGCTTTCTCCGGCGCCGAAGACTTTTTGGAACAATATAAAGACGCTGACAAGGATTCAGGTATTATTGGCCATTTCGGACTTGGTTTCTACTCCGCCTTCATGGTGGCCGATAAAGTAGAGATCATCAGCAAGAGTCACAAAGATGAACCCGGTGTACATTGGTCTTGTGATGGCACTCCTAAATTCACCCTGAAGAAATCAAAGCGCGAGGCACGAGGCACTGAGATCATTTTACATATTGCAGATGATTCTAAGGAATTTTTAGATGATTCCAGGGTCCGTAAATTATTGGGCAAGTACAACAAGTTCATGCCCGTACCGATCAAATTCGGAACACGAAAAGAAGCCCTCCCTAAGCCAGAGGATGCCAAACCGGAGGACCCAGCTCCTACTAAAGAGGTGGATGACATTATCAATAATCCGAATCCTGCCTGGACAAAGAAACCTGCCAAGTTAAAAGAGGAAGACTATAAATCCTTTTACAAGGAATTATACCCGATGCAGTTTGAGGAACCTTTATTCCATATTCATCTGAATGTGGATTATCCTTTTAACCTGACCGGGATCCTCTATTTTCCCAAACTAACCCAGGATCTGAATATTCAAAAGGACAGGATACAATTGTATCAAAACCAGGTTTTCATTACGGATAATGTAGAGAATATCGTCCCGGAATTTCTCACCATGCTTCGCGGCGTTATTGATTCCCCTGACATTCCTTTAAATGTTTCCAGGTCGTACTTGCAAACCGACGGGGCTGTGAAAAAGATATCCTCCTATATAACCCGGAAAGTGGCCGATAAATTGAATTCACTTTTCAAAAAGGATCGGGAAGATTTCGAGAAAAAATGGAATGATATTAAGATCGTTATAGAATATGGCATGCTAACCGAGGACAAGTTCTTCGAGAAGGCTGAAAAATTTGCGCTTTATCCAAGCGTAGATGGTTCATACTACACCCTGGCTGAACTAAAGGAAAAAATAACTCCTAATCAAACAGATAAGAATGAGAAACTGATCGTCCTGTATGCCTCCGATACTGAAGCCCAGCACAGCTACATAGAAGCTGCCAAAGCTAAAGGCTATGAAGTTCTCCTGATGGATTCACCTATCATTTCGCACCTGGTTCAAAAATTGGAATCAGCTAATGAAAACCTCTCTTTTGCCCGTGTGGATGCCGACAATCTGGATAAGCTGATCCAAAAAGAAGATAGCCAGATCAGCAAGTTATCTGAGGAGGAAACAGACAAACTTAAAACCCAATTAGAAGAAGTGATCGGGGAACAAGGCCTTGTCCTGCAATTAGAACCCATGGATAGTAAATCGGCGCCTTTTATTATCACAGAGCCTGAATTCATGAGGAGAATGAAAGAAATGCAACAGACCGGAGGCGGTGGTATGTTTGGTATGGGTCAAATGCCGGAAATGTACAACCTGGTTGTAAACACGAATCACGAACTTGTCAATGAGATCCTGAATACGCGTACCGCTAAAAAACGAGAGCGCCTGATCAATCAGTCCCTGGACCTGGCGCGTCTCTCAAAAGGCTTGCTTAAAGGGGAAGCACTGACAGAATTTATCACGCGTAGTTACGATATGATCAAATGACGAAGATACTCCAAACTGAAGGCCGCTTTATAGCGGTCTTTTTTAGTGCGTTGCGAATTGCCGGTTATGCCATTTTTTGACATGATAAAACTGGAGTCCGATGCCTATAATCAAAACAACCAGGGCATAAATCTTTGCGCCCGTAAATAATTTATCCGAAATTAATGGCATGAAATCAAAGGATATAGGCAGGTGTTCAAGCAACAGATCATTGAGAAGTGGTAATTCAATAGAACTCCACCAGGTGAGTGTTACGAAAAGTGCGAACAGAAAAGCAACATAAAGAGCGGATCGCCTGGATATCAACGGGGTATAGCGAATGCTTCCTATAACCTTTGCCTCTTGCTGGATCTGTTCCATGATCTGATCCGTAAAACCAACCGGAAGTTCTTCTAGGGGTAATTCCTTTAGCATTCGCCTAATACGTAGCTCTTCTTTGTTTTCATCTGCTTTATTCATGGGTAAATGCTTTTACATTCGTATCAGATAATAAGCCTGCAAGTCGTTTCCTGCCCCTATGCAAGGCAACTTTAACCGCATTAGATGATTTTCCCGTAATCTGGGAGATCTCTTTAATAGTACGGTCATCGTAATAATGCAGAAATAACATCGTACTCATATCGCCAGGCAACTCTTTTATAGCACTCTTTATTCGTTCCGTACGTTCCTTTGCCTCAATATGCTTAGATGGGCCATCTGCCATTACGCGCTGCGCATCTATATATTCTTCAGGTACTTTATAGGGTTCTCGCTCACGTTTTT
>JAOTYW010000111.1 GCA_029861705.1 Flavobacteriaceae bacterium | reverse complement strand
ACTTTGCCGTAGACGGACTCGCATACGTTTGTGTAAGGAATGTAATTTGTTTATCCGATCCTTTTAATGAATTCAATTGTGATGTAACCGTAGCATCCAACACTTCCCAGGAAATATCCTGATCTCCGGCCCTTGGACCCTGAAGTCTGCTGCTGTCGTACAGAGAAAGAACAGATGCCTGGATTCGTGCACTACTGTGGCTTCCAAAACTGGCTTCTTTGTTGCGTTCAATCTTGATCGGACGTCCTTCCCGTGTTTTTACCAGGATACTGGCAAAATCAAAACCGTTAGCAATTGTTGTTGCGTAATAATTAGCAATTCCCGGAATGATCGTATCCGGTTTCATCACATAGGGAATAGATTTATGAACAGGTCCCTCACATGCTGCAATAGATGCAGCAGCAGTGCTAAAACCTACATACTTAAGGAAATCACGCCTGGATGTATTGCTCTCAGAAAGCGTATTACCATCTCCCAGGAATTCATCTACTGGTATTTCCTCAGGAAATTCGTTGTATCGTAACTTCTGAATAGTGGAATCATTCGGATTAAGTTCCGCTTCGTTCTTCCAATATTTTTTAGTTGATGCCATACCTTATTAGTATTTGCTCGATCGTTTTATTAATAATGGCATTTACCACATTCCAATCCGCCAAGCTGCGCAGCTGTTAATTTATCTACGCCGTATTTTTTAGAAAGCGCTGCATGTATTTTTTCATAATATGCATTGTCTTTCACATCTACATTCGTCTCCTTGTGACAGTTAAGACACCATCCCATTGTCAAAGGTGAAAACTGTTGAACAATCTCCATTTCTTCAACGGGACCGTGACAGGTTTGACATTCAATCTTACCTACTGTCACGTGCTGTGAATGGTTAAAATAAGCCAGATCTGGCAGGTTATGCACTTTCACCCATTGGATGGGCTGAGTTTCACCTGTATATTGCTGGTTTTCTTCATCCCAACCTACTGCTTTGTATAATTTCTTTATTTCCCCTGTATAGAACTCATTGGTGTAGCCATTTGCCAGATCCTCCGCACTAGGTCCCTCTCCATTTCCTGTATACTCGTATATGGATTTGTGGCAATTCATACAAACATTCATGGATGGAATACCACTATGCTTGGATACCCGGGCAGAGGAATGACAATAATTACATTCTATCTTATTATCCCCTGCATGTATTTTATGAGAGTAATGAATAGGTTGCACGGGTTCATATCCCTGGTCAATGCCCAGCTGCATCATCCATCCATACGCGTAATATGCTGCGGCGAGGATCAAGAGGATAGAAGTAACTAAAACCAGAAATTGATTCTGGGCGAAAGCTTTCCAGATCGGTGTTCTTTTCTCAGCGATGGCTTTTTCCGTAATCAGTCCATTCGCATCAGCTATGCGCTTTAAGGTCTTGTTAACCAGGAATAACATCATCACCAATAGACCAAAGATCAACACCAGTGCTCCAAGAATTGTTTCATTAGAGATGCCCAACCCACTTCCAGAGCCATCGCCTGCAGCTGCAGCCGGAGTGGCTGCCACAACAGGTGCCGGTGGTGGGGCAGCAGTGTATGCTAAAATATCGTCAATATCCTGATCGGATAATGTCGGGAAGGCTGTCATGGCAGCCTGGTTGTATTCGTTATATGTTCTTACAGCATAGGCATCCCCTTCTGCGATCATTGCCGGGCTGTTCTTAATCCATCGGGACAACCAATCTTTATCCAGTCCTTCCTCTTCAGCCAATCTTGATTCCACATTGGCTAATGCCGGACCGGTCATTTTTCGGTTCAATGAATGACAAGCTGCACAATTCTGGTTGAATAGTTGTTTGCCTTTGACAGGGTCGCCACCAGTCACTTGTTCAGTACTGGCAGTTGCCTCTGTCTCAGCCGCAGTATCCTGCGCCAAGCCTGTGTTGAAGATGAGTAGGAGAGATACTAAGAAAAAACCAAAAAATCTTGAAAATAGATTGCGGTTAGAAACCTTTTTCATATTTAAAATCTTTCAAACAAAGTTTTGGCATGATATTTACGATTACACAGAGTAGTAATGCAAATCATCGCTGCAGATCGTGAGCAAAAATACGACATACACTTTACTTGATATAGTAGGCCGTATTGATAATTAATAATTTATAATAATTCTAAATAGAGGGTCGGACTAGGGTATAACTTTTTTAAATTTACCTTTGTAAATCAGGCCTCAACGCAATTTAATGCACAGTATGAAAAATGCAATAATTATCGGGATTTTGTTATTTTCTTCTCTTGGGCTCTTCGCTCAAAAAGGAGAAATCAAAATTGAGCAGGATGCAAAATTGGAAGAAGCGCTTGAAATATATGCTTCCCATACGACTGATCGTGAATATTATACCATACAGGTTGGTTTTGGTTCTTACCAGCGGGCTGAAAATTTAAAATCGCAAGTAGATGTTGATTTTCCAGGATGGAATTCCAAGATCATATTTGATTCCCCTACCTATCGGGTCCATGTGGGAAGATTTAAAACAAAATTAGAAGCTGAACGCCGATTTTTAGAGGTAAGACAAAAATACCCCGCTTCCCTCTTACTGAGGCCGGACAAATCTCTGCGCTAAATTGTCGGAAACTAGAGGGTCTTCTTTATAGCGATCTCTTCAAAGGCTTCGACCACATCTCCTACTTTAATATCGTTGTAATTCTTGATCTGGATACCACAATCATAGCCTTTGGCCACTTCTTTAACATCGTCCTTGAAGCGTTTTAAAGATTCCAGCTCTCCGGTATAAATAACAACACCATCCCGGATTAAACGAATCTGAGAGGAACGTAATATTTTACCACTGGTCACCATGCTTCCGCCGATCGTTCCAACTCTTGAGATCTTGAAGGTATCCCGAATCTCAGCCGTTCCACTGATCTCTTCTTTCATCTCCGGTGATAACATACCTTCCATCGCATCTTTAAGATCGTTGATCGCATCATAGATGATAGAATACATTCTGATATCTATCTCTTCCTTATCGGCCAGCTCCCTAGCATTGCCCATCGGTCTTACATTGAAACCAATAACTACAGCATCTGAAGCAGAGGCTAATAGGACGTCTGATTCTGTAATAGCACCCACAGCCTTGTGAATAATGTTCACCTGAATTTCGTCTGTAGATAATTTTTGGAAGGAATCCGTCAGGGCTTCTACAGAACCATCTACATCCCCTTTCAGGATGATATTCAATTCTTTGAATTCCCCAAGCGCAATTCTACGACCAATTTCATCGAGAGTGATATGTCGTTGTGTACGAACAGATTGTTCCCTCAGTAATTGACTCCTTTTAGCTGCTATTTGCTTGGCTTCTTTTTCATCCTCTAATACACGGAAATTATCACCAGCCTGAGGCGCGCCGTCCAATCCCAAAATAGATATTGGTGTTGAAGGTCCTGCTTTCATTACCGAATTTCCACGTTCATCCTGCATAGCCTTGACCTTCCCGCTGCAAGTACCAGCTAATACATAATCGCCGATCTCCAATGTTCCACCCTGTACTAAGATGGTAGATACATAGCCTCGTCCTTTATCGAGGAATGCTTCTACAACCGTACCAGAGGCTAGTTTATCAGAATTCGCTTTGAGTTCCAGTAATTCTGCCTCGAGCAATACTTTTTCTAATAATTCTTTTACGCCTTCACCCGTCTTTGCAGATATATCGTGTGACTGAATTTTTCCACCCCAATCCTCAACCAATAAGTCCATATTCGCAAGACCTTCTTTGATCTTCTCGGGATTAGCTGTTGGTCGGTCGATCTTGTTAATAGCAAAAACAATAGGAACCCCTGCTGCCTGGGCATGACTTATTGCCTCTTTAGTTTGAGGCATAATGTCGTCATCCGCCGCGATTACAATAATTGCGATATCCGTGATCTGAGCACCTCTGGCCCGCATAGCGGTAAATGCCTCGTGACCTGGTGTATCCAGGAAGGTAATGCGCTGCCCGTTTTCTAGCGCTACGCCATAGGCGCCTATATGTTGTGTGATCCCACCGCTTTCACCGGCGATCACATTTTCTTCTCGTATATAATCCAGTAAAGATGTTTTACCGTGATCCACATGACCCATTACCGTAACAATTGGCGCGCGGCTCGACAGATCTTCTTCCAGATCTACCTCTTCCTCGAAGGATTCTTCGAGGTCTGCCGTTACAAACTCTACTTCATAGCCAAATTCTTCAGCAACAATAGTAAGTGTTTCTGCATCAAGTCGCTGGTTCATGGTTACCATGATCCCCAGGGACATACAAGCAGATATAATATCGGTAGTTGGGACATTCATCATCGTAGCTACTTCACCGGCCGTAATAAACTCTGTCACTTTCAGGATCTTACTATCCAGTTCCTGTTGTTCCAAATCTTGCTCAGTCTGCTGACGGTGTAAGTCTCTTTTCTCGCGACGATATTTTGCGGCCTTTCCTTTTTTGGATTTACCCTGTAGCTTTTCCAGCGTCTCCCTGATCTGCTTTTGCACTTCCTCTTCAGTAGGCTCTACTTTAGGAGCTGAACCGAAAGATCCTTTTCGTCCACCTCGACCAGGACCACCTGTTTTTGGACGATCATCACTTACGATGCGCTTCCTTCTTCTCCTTCTGTCTTTTGCGTCAGCTTTCTTTGCAGGATCGGTTTTCTTTGCAGGATCGGTTTTCTTTGCTGCCGGTTCTTCTTCCTTCTTTTTCTTTTTGGGCTTTGTAAACTTGGTAAGGTCTATCTTATCGCCCATAATTTTGGGGCCGGATAGCTTTTGATATGCTGTTTGTATAGACTCAACCTTTTCCTGTGCCGGAGGTTCTTCTTCTTTAGGCTTAGCTGGAGGAGCAACTTCTTCAGTTTTAGCTGCTTCCTCTGCTTTGGGAGGCTCCGGAGTTTTTACTTCCGGTTCGGGTTCCGGCTTAGGCGCTTCTTTCTTTTTAGGTTCCAGATCTATTTTACCCACCTTTTTTGGTCCGCTTAATTCGGCTTTAGCTTTAACCACTTCACGGGCAGCTGCTCGTTTTTCACGTGCCAGGCGTTTTTCTTCCTGCTCCTGTTCCAGTTGCAAACGAATCGCTTCTTTTTCCTTGCGTTTCTCTTCACCTACCTCCTTCGAAGCGACTTTCTTGCTCATGTCCGTTTGGAACTCATCCAGCAAAACCTGGTATACCTCATTGGATATTTTAGTCGTAGGTCTTGCCTCCACTTTATGACCCTTGGAAGCAAGGTATTCAACCGCCCTATCCAGGGAGATATTTAATTCCCTAAGAACTTTATTAAGCCTAATGTTTGCGATGTCTGGCATATATATTTTTACCTTCTGTTTAAGGTTGCGCTAATATAGAATTTAATCTTCAAATTCTTCTTTGAGGATCTTGATAACATCTGATACAGTTTCCTCCTCTAAATCGGTTCTTTTTACCAGGTCACCAACTTCCTGTTCTAAAACACTTCTAGCCGTATCCAGGCCGATTTTCTTAAATTCTTCGATGACCCAGGCTTCAATTTCATCTGAGAATTCGGTTAATTCAACATCTTCTTCAACACCTTCACGGAATACATCTATTTCGTAGCCTGTTAATTGCCCGGCAAGCCTGATATTATGACCACCCCGACCGATAGCTTTAGAAACTTCTTCCGGTTTAAGATACACCTGGGCTGTCATATTCTCATCATTCAATTTGACTGAAGAGACTTTAGCAGGGCTCAAAGAACGTGTTACCATCAATTGCGGATTATTTGTCCAATTAATGACATCAATATTTTCATTACCTAGTTCACGAACAATTCCGTGAATACGAGATCCTTTCATTCCGACGCATGCACCGACAGGATCAATTCTATCATCGTAGGAGTCAACAGCAACTTTAGCTTTTTCTCCGGGGATTCTAACAGCTTTCTTAATACTGATCAAGCCATCAAAAACTTCAGGGATCTCCTGGTGAAATAATTGTTCCAGGAAGGTGGGTGATGTCCTGGACATAATGATCATTGGCTTGTTTCCTTTTAATTCAACACCTTCAATGATACCACGTACATTATCTCCTTTCCGGAAGAAATCAGAAGGAATCTGCTTTTCTTTAGGGAGAATGATCTCATTACCTTCATCATCTAACAAAATGATTGCCTTATGTCTAATATGGTGAACTTCAGCCGTATAGATCTCACCTTCCAGATCCTTAAATTGTTTATATATGGTGGTATTGTCGTGCTCATGGATCTTGGAGATCAAATTTTGGCGCAGGGCCAATATTGCTCTTCGTCCTAAGTCGATCAATTTCACTTCTTCTGATACATCTTCGCCAACTTCGAAATCAGGTTCAATTTTGCGAGCCTCGGTTAAAGATATCTGCTCATTAGGTTCCTCCACTTCCCCATCTTCTACAACGATGCGGTTACGCCATATCTCTAAATCCCCTTTATCAGGATTTATGATTATGTCAAAGTTCTCATCTGAACCAAATTTTTTCTTCAAGGCGTTTCGGAAGACATCTTCCAATATTGCCATTAGCGTTACACGATCAATGAACTTGTCATCTTTGAATTCCGAAAAGGATTCTATCAGCGCAATATTTTCCATTTAAATCGCTATTAAAATGTTAGTTTAACTTTAGCTTCTTCTATATCGTTTAAAAGGAAATCCCGTTTATGTTGTACGGTTACTTTTCCTTTTCCAACCGGTTTAGGTTCTCTCGATTTCCATTCTACCGTTATCTGATCCGCATCACATTGGGTTAATGTCCCTTCAAAGGCCCCCTCAAGAGTGCGCACTTCCAGTTTTCTCCCAATATGTTTAGCGTATTGCCTGGCCAATACCAAGGGTGCTGTGGCGCCTGCTGAAGTTACCTCTAGCGCAAAATCAATGTCATCCGCTAGAAGGGATTGTTCAATAGTCCGGCTCACCAGAACACACTCTTTTAAATTCACACCTGAATCGCCATCAATAACTACTTTAATCCGATGATCAGGAGTTACTGATAGATCGATCAAAAAAAGAGTTTCATGCTCCCTTAAGATCCCTTGCAGTAGTGAAAAAACCCGCTCTTTAAGTTCCATCGATTTCCCTCTGAGTGCCAGGCACTGAACTCAAGCGCTATGTTCTTGTTACGATTGTTGTAATAAAAGAGGGGACCCGTAGTCCCCTCATGAATACAATCGATATTCGTTCAGTGCCGCAAATATAAACAATTTTTGCAATTCATCATATCCCTTTTGCCAGAAACAGCATGCCAATAATCGCAACATCGATACACAATTATGTAGTACATTTAACCAAAGACCTTAAAGGATTTGTACTTATGGAGATATTCTCATCCTATAACTTGATCATTGTTGCCTCGTTGATCATTATTCTTTCATTCTGGTTCAATGGA
This sequence comes from Flavobacteriaceae bacterium, assembly GCA_029861705.1. Taxonomy (GTDB): domain Bacteria; phylum Bacteroidota; class Bacteroidia; order Flavobacteriales; family Flavobacteriaceae; genus HDS-28. The sequence goes on along the minus strand of JAOTYW010000111.1, from coordinate 1,542 downwards.
ATTGCCAAGCGAACTAACATACCCTCAGTACTACTTCTGATCGTCCTGGGAATAATTCTGCAATATGTGATCAAGATCTTTGTTAAGGAGCCCCTTAATTTTCTACCTGCACTGGAAGTATTAGGGATCATAGGCTTGATCATGATCGTCCTGGAAGCTGCACTTGAGCTGGAATTAAAACGGGATAAGATCTGGCCGATCATTAAAGCTCTGAGCATTGCTTTGTTAGGATTGTTGGCATCAGCATGGGTAGCCGCCCAGATCCTGTATCAATTTGTGCCTGATATGAGCATGCATAGTGCCTGGCTATATGCCACACCCCTATCAATTCTTTCCAGCGCGATAATAATTCCAAGTGTCAGTGGACTGGTAGAAAAAAAGAAGGAATTCCACATCTATGAAAGTACATTCTCTGATATCATAGGCATTATCATGTTCTATTTCCTTGCCGGACAAATGGAAGGGCAAGGTACTTCTGCAGCTGTTTTCAGTGGAACCATATTACTAACTATCGTCATTGCGCTCGTTGCCAGTTATGGAATTATCCTCATCTTTCAGGAAATCAAAAGCCAGGCTAAGCAATTCCTTTTAATCGCTGTACTGTTGCTTTTATATTCCCTGGGGAAAAAACTGCATCTCTCCTCACTGATCATAATTCTCATATTTGGTTTGGTTATCTCAAACATGAAGTTATTTTTCGGAGGGAGGTTAAAGCGTTTTCTCAACCAAGATAGGGCGCACCAGATCTATCATGAATTGCATATCATCACCTTGGAGACCGCTTTTGTAGTACGTACATTTTTCTTCGTCGTATTTGGAATTACTATTGTCCTTTCATCCCTCCTCAGTCTGAATGTAGCCTTAGTCAGCCTGTTGATCTTGCTCTCTATATATGCCATTAGATTTGTAGTTCTGAGGGTGTTCATGGGGAGTGATATCCTCCCTCAATTATTTATCGCCCCGCGGGGCTTGATCACTGTGCTACTCTTTTATGCCATTCCAAAAGAAGCGCTAGTACCTGGGTTTGAACCTGGAATTCTGCTCTTTGTGATTATCGGCACCAGTCTGATCATGACCTGGGCTATGATCAAAGACAAACGAAAAATGGGTACTATGCTTGACGCTTTGGATGCGGAATTCGAAGCCCGTGATGAGGCCTATGAAACAGAGGAGGAACAACTGCCGGAAGCTGAGCCTGATCCATTACAGGATGAGGATAACAGGCCTCAAATAACATGAAATAAAATAAGGCTCCGCAATGGGAGCCTTATAACTTATAGAGGTATAAGTGTATTATTTTACACCAATGGAATCGGCATTGCCATCAGGATCTCCATTGACCACACCATTGTTTGAGATATTACCCCAGAGTAATATTCCACACGCATGTGGCGAAGCCATCGAGGTTCCACTTATCGTATTATAGCCGCCTCCTTTCCAGGTAGATTTTATGGATACACCTGGCTCACAATAATCCACTGGTGGATTCCCATAATTGGAAAATGAAGCCCAATTATCACCTTCAGACATGGCTGAAATAGT
>JAOTYW010000292.1 GCA_029861705.1 Flavobacteriaceae bacterium | reverse complement strand
GTTCGGGATACAAACCTTTTTTACCCCAATTTTGTCTTGCAATACCAGACAAAAATTACGTCTGCCTCATGTCAAGGATTACCTCGCTTTCGCTCGGTGATCCGTTCGGGGGAACCCCGAACATCAATTTTTACTTGGCAGTTTTACAAAAGCGAGCTTTTGACAACTCCCTTCGCAAAAATTGCTGTGGGGAGAGCAGGATTCGAACCTGCGAAGGTAAAAACCAACAGATTTACAGTCTGTCCTCGTTGGCCGCTTGAGTATCTCCCCTCCTAATTTTCAGTACTTTCGAGCCGATGGAGGGACTCGAACCCACGACCTGCTGATTACAAATCAGCTGCTCTAGCCAGCTGAGCTACATCGGCCTTTTTATACCAATTTTCGTACAAAAAAACCTGCTATTTCTAGCAGTTTGCAAATGTAGATAATTATTTCTTTAATCAAAACAAATTATTCAAAATTTTAGAAGGCGATTAAGTGCCGTGCTACAAGTAGCTGCGCGTCGTTTTAGGAATCTGTATTCCGCTACCTTTTTTGGGGGATTTTTCTCATTCAATTTCTCGCCCAAAACCCATGTAAAAACGCGGGTATCAAAACAGCTGAAAAATTAGATTCAATCCGGCATATTTCTCGGGTGGGATGCCCCGTGCACTTTCTTTAATTCTGCTATACTATTATGTGTATACACCTGAGTTGAAGCCAGGCTGGAATGTCCCAATAATTCCTTGACCGAATTGAGATCAGCACCTTTAGCCAATAAATGTGTGGCAAATGTATGCCTTAATATATGGGGGCTTTTCTTTGTTTTACTACTGATTCTTGTAAAATAGGAATTAATAATCCGATAAACCAAGGTATCATACATTTTGGCACCCTTTTTTGTCAGTATTAGGATTGACGGATCCTTGATCACCTCTAATTCCTGGCGTACTTTTAAATAGCTTTCTATATTATCGCGTAATGCGGATATCAGCGGTAGAATACGTTCCTTATTGCGCTTTCCCAATACTTTGATCGTACCTCTATTCAGATCAACGTCTGCCACTTTCAGATTAATTAGCTCAGAACGACGCATACCCGTTGCATATAACATTTCAATAATGAGTCGGTTACGTATCCCTTCCCAATCGCTTTCAAAAAAATCCGGATCCATCAAGGCTGACATCTCTTGTTCTGAAAATGGTATCTCAACCTTTTTTGCTGTTTTCAAGCTTTTATGATGTACCAGTGGATTATGCTCCAGGTCAGCAGTCCGCATCAAGAATTTATAATAGGCTTTCAGGGAAGCTACTTTGCGATTGACAGAGCGATTTGTCAAGCCTGCTTCCACCAGGCTGACCAGCCAACTCCGGATCATTGGATAAGAAGATGAGCCTATATCTCCCATTCCATGCTTTTCCTTACAAAAGTCCTGATACCTCATCAGATCCTTTTCATACGCATTGACCGTATGGGGAGAATAGTTTTTCTCCAATTCCAAATAGGCTTTGAAGGATTGGATTGACATATAACAAAGGTATGAATACTGGGAGTTCCTGAAATGAAAAATCCCCGGCAATACCGGGGATTCATATATAGTGGAAATGCTAGATTACATTTCTTCTTTGTCGCGAAGCGACTGAATGTATTCAGCTTTCTTGATTTCCTGTCTTCTTGAAACAGAAGGTTTAGTGAATTGCTGTCGCTTTCTCAACTGGCGCATAGTGCCTGTTCTATCGAACTTACGCTTAAAACGCTTTAGTGCTCGATCTATATTTTCACCTTCTTTTACCGGTATAATTAACATAGGCTACAACCTCCTTTCATTAGTATTTTGGACTGCAAATATAAGAGGAATAACTATAAAGGAAGAGAATTATTTTAAAATATTCTTGGCTATGACCACTTTCTGGATCTCAGTAGTACCTTCACCGATAGTGCAAAGTTTAGCATCCCGGTAAAACTTCTCAACCGGAAAATCTTTGGTATAGCCATAACCTCCATGAATTTGTACTGCATCATTTGCCGCACGTACACAAAGTTCGGAAGCATACATCTTGGCCATGGCGCCCCATTTAGTCATCTTCTTACCTTGATTTTTAAGGTGTCCTGCCTTGTGAAGCAGTAATTCGGCCGCTTCAATTTCCGTAGCCATATCTGCCAATTTGAAGGAAACCCCTTGAAAACTACTAATTGGCTTCCCGAACTGGTGCCGTTCTTTCGCATATTTCAAGGCAGCTTCATAGGCTCCTTTGGCGATGCCAAGCGATAAGGCCCCAATAGATATCCGACCCCCGTCCAGCACCTTCATGGACTGAATGAATCCATCTCCGATCTCACCGAGTCTGTTATCGTCTGGAATACGACAGTTATCAAAAACAAGTTCTGTGGTTTCGCTGGCTCGCATGCCAAGTTTATTT
>JAOTYW010000110.1 GCA_029861705.1 Flavobacteriaceae bacterium | reverse complement strand
TTATAATTTTTGGTTTGTTAGTACTATTCTTTGCTCTAAAGATCATTATACAGCTAGGCAACAGTTTTATTTTTGAGAGTCAAAAAACGATTACTGAGATCATATTTAAGAAAATATCCTTCATGAATTTTAGCGGACTGATCCTATTCTTAGCGAACATTCTCCTCACTTTTATATTTCCAGGTTCTAAATTGATCGTTTTAGCGGGTATCCTATTAGTTTTTGTCGTAAATCTTATCGGTTGGATCACCATACTGAGGAACCATCAAAAGTATATTTCAACACACTTTTTTTATTTTATTTTGTACCTTTGCGCTCTCGAAATCAGCCCGTATGCACTGATTTTGTACTACATAAAAGCTTGAAGCTTATGAAGATTAAAACGATTTTGGTTTCGCAACCAGAACCAAAAATGGAAAACTCTCCATACTTGAGACTTATTGAAAAAGAGAAGGTTAAAGTAGATTTTCGACCTTTTATTCATGTAGAAGGAGTTGATGCAAAGGCAGTTCGGCAGCAAAAGATCGATCTCAATAAGTACTCGGCTATCATTCTGACAAGTCGGAATTCAGTAGATCATTTCTTTAGGATTGCGGAAGAAATGCGTTTCAAAGTGCCAGATACTATGAAATATTTCTGCCAGTCCGAAGCTGTTGCTTTCTATCTTCAAAAGTATGTTGTTTACCGCAAGCGAAAGATTTATGTTGGTAAACGTAACTTTAATGACCTCTTACCTCTCTTTAAAAAGTATAAAGAAGAAACGTTTTTACTTCCTTCTTCAGATTCCTTAAAGGATACTGTGCCCAATACTTTGGATAGACTGGAATTAGACTGGACACGTGGCATATTTTACAAGACCGTGATCAGTGATCTTTCCGATTTACGAAACGTCTATTACGATGTACTGGTATTTTTTAGTCCTTCTGGCATTGAATCATTGCTGAAGAATTTTCCCGATTTTGAGCAAAACAATACGCGAATCGCAGTGTTTGGGAATTCTACAGTAAAAGCGGCTACAGATGCCGGCTTGCGAATAGACATTCAGGCACCAACACCTGAGACTCCTTCTATGACCATGGCACTTCAGAAGTATATTACCAGCGTCAACAAGAAATAAAGCCGGTTTATAGCTAAAAACCGGGCTTATCGCATTGATAAAATACGGATATTCGGATTCTTCATTGCTAAGTATTTGATACCTTAGCATCCGAAAAAATTGTTATTCAGGGTATAAGTCTATGCGCGAAATTCTTCTAATTGGTACCGGTAAATCCACTTCATTTCTGATCCAATATCTGTTAGAAAAGGCTAAGGATGAAAATATTCATCTCACTTTGGCAGATAACGATATCGAAAACATTCCATATTCCTTTTCCAATCATGAGGCATGTAGTGTAGTGCGACTGGACATTCACGAAGAAAAGCAAAGGCAAGACTTAATTCAGAAGGCAGATCTGGTCATTTCTATGCTCCCGGCACGTTTTCATGATATTGCAGCTAAGGATTGCCTGACATTCAAGAAGCATTTACTTACAGCTTCCTATATCAGTCCGGCGCTCAAAGAAATGGAGGCAGAGGTAAAGAAGGCCGGTTTGGTTTTTTTAAACGAGATGGGTCTGGATCCCGGCATTGATCATATGAGTGCAATGGCAATAATTGATGGCATACGAGAAGAAGGAGGCAAGATCCTTCTTTTTGAATCCTTTACAGGCGGTCTGGTAGCACCTGAAAGTGATACGAATCTTTGGAATTACAAATTTACCTGGAATCCCAGGAATGTTGTGCTTGCCGGTCAGGGTGGGGCCGCAAAGTTTATTCAGGAAGGGACGTATAAGTATATCCCCTATCACAAAGTTTTTCGCAGGACAGAATTCATGGAAATTGCAGGCTATGGCATGTTTGAAGCCTATGCCAATAGGGATTCCCTTAATTACAGGGAGGCATATGGATTGCAGGATGCCCTAACTCTTTTCCGAGGAACGATGCGGCGTGTAGGATTCTCCAAAGCCTGGAATGTCTTTGTTCAACTCGGTATGACAGATGATAGTTATACCATCGAAAATTCGGAAGGTATGTCGTACCGGGAATTTATCAATTCCTTTCTTCCTTACTCCCCTTCAGATTCTGTGGAATTAAAATTACGTCACATCCTCAAGATTGATCAGGACGATAGTACCTGGGGGAAACTCGTTGAACTAAACCTCTTCGATCAGAACAAAAAGTTTACCTTAAAAAATGCTACGCCCGCCCAACTCTTGCAGAAAATTCTCCAGGACAGCTGGACACTTGGCAATGATGAGAAGGATATGATCGTGATGTATCACAAAGTGGGCTATGAAATGAATGGGAAAAAGAAACAAGTAGACGCCAACATGGTTGTTTTGGGTGAGAATCGCACCTATACTGCCATGGCGAAAACAGTAGGCCTCCCTATTGCAATGGCAGCCATCCATATCCTAAATAAAAAGATCACAACTCCCGGTGTTCACATTCCCATCCACAAAGAGATCTATGAACCTATCCTGGCAGAGTTGGTAGCATATGGAATCCACTTCGAGGAATTTCAAGTACCCTATCTCGGCTATAATCCGGATTCGGTAGCGAGTTAGATAAATCTTTTTATTCCCTACATTTACTAACAGATTTACACCTATTATCTTTATTCTATTTCGATATGGTTAAAATTGATGGTATAGACAAAAAGATCTTAAGGATGTTGATGGAAGATGCACGTCGACCTATCCTGGAAATCGCGCGAAAAATTGGGATATCAGGAGCAGCAATTCACCAAAGATTGCGCAAGCTGGAGCGATCAGGGCTAATTCAGGGATCGAAGTTTCTTATCAACCCGAAAGTAATGGGCTATACCACTATGGCTTACGTAGGCATATATCTCGATAAGGCTATGAGTAATCCGATGGCCGTAAAAGAATTAGAAAAGATTCCCGAGGTGCTGGAATGTCATTATACTACGGGCGACTGGTCAATTCTGGTAAAGGTTCTATGCAAAGATAATGAACACCTCATGCATGTACTGAACAAAAATATTCAGCAGATCTCCGGGGTATCCCGTACCGAAACCTTTATTTCCTTAGCCCAGCAGATAGACCGCCAGATAGCTATCTAATGGATACTACTTCCTATAAGATCCTGTTATTTTTTAGCTTTTTATGCTATATGAGTTTTGGCATTTCCTCCGGAAAAGCCCAGGAAAATATTGCAGATAGTCTTGCTATCCCAAACCAGCAATTGGAACTCAGGCATGACAATGATTTTTTATTGACTACGGATAAGTATTACTCTTCAGGCCTGTTTCTTACTTATAGGAAGAAGCTAAAAAATAAATTTCTATCCGTTAATGACGAGCAACTTACACTTTCGTTAAGACAGCAAGTATATACGCCTTCCAACACAGAATCCAGAGAACTGACGGATTATGACAGGCCCTATGCTGCATTTACGGGACTTCAATTTGGGTGGACATCATCGAGTGATCGTTGGCTACTCGGTATAGATGGCATGCTGGGCCAGGCAGGGCCTGACTCAGGTGCCGGAGATTTCCAACGCTGGTATCACAATGCCGTTGTTATTTCGCCGCCGCCTGTTTGGGAAGGCGAGATTGCCAATAGTTTTCACTCCAATATATATGCAAAAGTCATACGAGAATGGAAATTTGTCCCCAATCCATTTGGTATCCGTGCAGCAATTGAACTCAATGGGGCTGCCGGTACTAAAGATATGTTTATAGAACCCGGACTTGCCTTGTATTTTGGTCGCCGAAATTCCATGCATCAAAGTATTGCGTGTCACCAATTGGGCTCTTTAGCAAGGGAGATCTATTTCAGCCTGCGATTAAGTCAGCGTTTTGTATCAAGAAATGCGCTGATCGAAGGGCATCCTTCAGGCGATGAGTCTCCCCTGGTGTTTTCTGCTGAAAAGAAAGTATTGCGTATTGGGTTCGACCTGTATCACAGGTTTAAACGGCATGACTATAAAGTAAGCTACCGTTACCTGGGACCAGAGGTCCTAAATAACGGCAGTCATAATTACTTAATCTTATCCTACGCTTATAGCTTTGGCTCTTAGTCGCGTCCCGCAATCCGGAAGGCAAAATAAACCAGCGTTGCCAGCGATCCAATAGCGGCCGCTACATACGTTCTGGCTGCCCATTTCAATGCGTCTTCTGCTCCGGCATATTCCTCCTGGCTTACCATATTCTTCCTCTTTAACCAGGCTAATGCCCGATTACTGGCATCGTATTCAACGGGCAAGGTGACAAAGCTGAAAAGGGTTCCCATGCCAAACAAGCCCACGCCTGCCCAGGCAATAGTACCACCAAGTGCAGTAGTCGACATTAGCGCTAATCCGCCAATGATCACCCACATAGATAATTTAGAGGCCACCGATACTACCGGCACAAGTTGAGATCTCATTTGTAACCATTGATAGGAAGAGGCATGCTGTACCGCATGACCCACTTCATGTGCAGCCACTGCTGCTGCAGAGGCATTGCGCTGGTTAAAAACTCCTTCACTTAGATTTACAGTTTTATTCTTGGGATTATAATGATCTGTTAGCATTCCCGGGGCTGAGATCACCTGTACATCACGAATTCCGTGATCGGCCAGCATTTTTTCCGCTATCTCCGCTCCGCTCATGCCATTTCGCAAATGCACCTTAGAATATTTGGCAAACTTACTTTTGAGTCGGCCACTTACCAGCATACTCACCAGCATAAAAACACCGGCGATCAACATATATCCCATATCTATTCCAAACATACTTGTATCTTTTTTTAGATAGTTAAAGTTACGAAGGCTACATCAAAAACCCTTCCAGAACAAATTCAGCCCGCAAACTGACAAAATGTACTGTCATTAACCCACAATGTTCACGATCTTCCCAGGTACTACGATCACTTTCTTAGGGCTCCTCCCCTGCAGTTGTTGTTGTGTTTTCTCATGCGCCATTACCGCTGCTTCGATCTCATCGGCTCCCATTGATAAAGGTAATTCGAGTTTAAATCTCATTTTTCCATTAAAGGAGATGGGATATTCCTTAGTGCTTTCAACCAGGTATTCCGAATTAAATACGGGGAAAGGGGCATAGGTTATGCTTTCTTTATGCCCTAGTTTGTTCCAAAGCTCTTCGGCAATATGAGGTGCATATGGTGAAAGTGTAATTAACAAGGGTTCTAAAATTTCCAGAGCCTGGCATTTCTGCGCTGTAAATTCATTGACCCCAATCATAAAGGTGGATACAGACGTATTAAAAGAAAAGTTTTCAATATCCTCTTCCACTTTCTTGATGACCTTATGCAAGCTCCTTAAATTCTCCTCATTCGGAGGCTCTTCCGACACATTGAATTCTCCATTAGGTCCTTGATGATAAAGATTCCAGAGTTTTTTCAAAAAACCATAAACTCCTGTGATCCCTGCTGTATTCCAGGGTTTTGCCTGTTCCAGTGGCCCAAGGAACATCTCATACATCCGAAGCGCATCTGCTCCATAGGTATCACAGATCTCATCCGGGCTAACCACATTGTACTTGGACTTGGACATTTTCTCTACTTCGAAACCTACTTTATAGACTCCATTTTCCAGTATAAAATCAGCCTCTGCAAATTCCGGTCGCCATTTTTTAAAGCCTTCAATATCTAATTCGCCAGACGCGTTTACTAGCGATACATCTGCATGAAGAGGGTCTACCTCCTTGCCGTCTATCAAGCCAGAAGAGATCAAAGCATTAGAGCCTTTTTCTCTATATACAAATGCGCTGGTGCCAAGGATCATCCCCTGATTTATGAGTTTTTTCGCGTATTCTTTTTGCGGAACAAGGTCAAGATCAAACAAGAATTTCTGCCAGAAACGGGAATATAGCAAGTGGCCGGTGGCGTGTTCTATGCCTCCTATATACAAATCTACTTGCTGCCAGTACTGAATGGCCTCTTGCGAATAGATGGCCTCCTCATTATGCGGGTCCATATATCGATTAAAATACTGCGAACTCCCCGCCCATCCCGGCATGGTATTCAGTTCCAGGGGAAAGACTGTTTTATGGTCGATCCTGCTATTGTCAACAACAGCATTTTTTTCGGTATCCCATGCCCAGACCTCTGCATTTCCCAGTGGCGGTTCGCCCGTTTCTGTAGGGAGGTATTTGGCTACCTCAGGTAAATGCAATGGAAGGTGTTCTTCTGCGATCATTTCAGGGATGCCATCCACAAAATAGACAGGGAAAGGTTCTCCCCAGTAGCGTTGTCTGCTAAAAACGGCATCCCGTAATCTATAATTTACCTTGCCTTCGCCCTGGCCGATCTTTTCAAATTCCTCGATCACCTTGGCTACAGCTTTTTCATAGCTCAGTCCGTTCAGAAAATCAGAATTATCGATCACCGTATTTTCTTTGTCTGCAAAGGCTTCTTCCGAAATATCAACTCCTTTAAAAATATTCGGAATAGGGATATTAAAGTGTTTTGCAAAGTCATAATCGCGCTGATCCCCACAGGGAACAGACATCACTGCACCTGTCCCATAGCCTGCTAAGACATAATCCCCTATCCATATTGGAATTGGTTCCTTAGTGAAGGGGTGAATGGCAAAAGCACCGGTAAAGGCACCGGATATAGTTTTTACATCAGCAAGCCTGTCGCGTTCTGACCGCTTTGCAGTAGCCGCTACATAGGCCTCAACCTCTTCTTTTTGAGAATCACTTGTGATCCTGGCCACCAATTCGTGCTCAGGGGCCAGGGTCATAAATGAAGCCCCAAATATTGTATCTGGTCGGGTTGTAAATACTTCAATAGGATAACTTTTACCTTCTTTTTCCTGCGTGTAAAACGTCACTGTTGCGCCTACAGATCTCCCGATCCAATTGGTTTGTGCATCTTTTAGCGGCTGGGGCCAGTCAATAGTATCAAGCCCGTCCAGCAAACGCTGAGCATAGGCAGTAATGCGCATGATCCATTGGGTCATTTTCTTGCGCACTACCGGATGTCCACCGCGTTCAGAGACGCCATTAATGATTTCATCATTGGCCAAAACCGTACCCAGGGCAGGGCACCAGTTTACTTCTGTATCTGCCAGGTAGGTGAGCCGGTAATGAAGCAGTATTATCTTTTTCTCTTTCTCAGAATAACTATTCCATTCAGCTGCACTAAATGCCGGTGTTTTAGGATCACAGGCTGCATTGATCTTTGTATTCCCTTCTTTTTCAAAGTGATGAATCAAAGATTCTATGGGTTGGGCCTTGTCCAATTCCTGATCATACCAGGAATTAAACAGTTGAATAAAGACCCATTGCGTCCATTTGTAATATGCAGGATCTGAGGTGCGCACTTCCCGGTCCCATTCAAACGAAAATCCGAGTCGGTCTAACTGCTCGCGATAGCGCTTAATATTTGCCTCTGTTGTAATCGCAGGGTGCTGGCCTGTTTGAATAGCATATTGTTCGGCAGGCAGGCCAAAAGAATCATAGCCCATTGGGTGCAGAACATTAAAGCCCTTATGTCTTTTGTAGCGGCTATAGATATCACTGGCAATATAGCCTAGCGGATGACCTACATGCAAACCTGCGCCTGAAGGGTACGGGAACATATCCAGGGCATAGAATTTTTCTTTCTCGGATGAATTTGATGCCTTGAACGTATTCTTCTCGGCCCAATACGCTTGCCAACGCGCTTCTATCTCCCTGAAATTATATTGCATATATGTCTCTTCTGAACTCCCAAAACACGGTGGCTTGTATGGAGCTTTCATTATCGGGCAAAAATAAGTTTATTCAATTTACTTTCCTATTTTTACACATTCATAGCCCGGCATGAGCAAATCTTTTGAGCGCTTTCAGAAACGCAGACTGATATCGTCCTACTTCTCCGTTGTTTTGAGTATTGCCCTTGTTCTATTCTTAATGGGTGTACTGGGATTGCTTATTCTCAACACCAAGAAAATGGCAGACCATTTCAAGGAACAAGTTGTGATCACTGTTTTTCTTAAGGATAATGCCAAAAGTGTGGAAGTAGACCAGCTTCAAAAAAGCCTCGCATTGGCAGCCTATACGAAGTCGACCTCTTATGTTAGCAAAGAAGAGGCAGCCGAAAAACACAGTGAAGAGATCGGTGAGGATTTCCTCGAATTCCTGGGTTACAATCCATTAAAAAATTCAATTGATGTACATCTGAAGGCAGAATATGTCGCTACGGACTCCCTTTCTCATATTGCCACACAATTATCTGAACGAGATTATGTAGAGGAAGTGAGCTATGACCGATCGCTCGTTGCTTTGTTGACCGACAATGTAAAACGGATCGGATTTTGGATTCTTTTGGCAAGTGGTATTTTTACTTTTATTGCAGTTTTGCTTATTAATAGTTCGATACGCCTTTCGATCTACTCCAAACGATTTATAATCAAAACTATGCAAATGGTTGGGGCCACCAAACGCTTTATTAGGCGCCCCTTTATCTGGACAAATATCAAATTGGGTATTTTGGGGTCCTTGATCGCTTTGATCGCTCTTGGGATCGCGTTATACTACCTTGACATACGCTTTCCGGAATTAAGGATCCTGGAAGATGTGAAAATACTTATCGCTATTTTTGGTGGGGTCTTTATTTTAGGTGTTCTGATCTCATGGATCAGCACATACTTTGCCACACAGCGATTCCTCAACCTGCGCACAGACGATTTATATTATTAATTTTACTTTATGGGTAAGGCAAAAAATAAACAGCAGACACCGGTTAGACGTGAGTTCGTTTTTCAGAAAAAGAATTACTTCTTTATGTTTATTGGATTAGCCCTGATCTCTCTTGGGTTTATCCTTATGAGCGGCGGCGGCAGCGATGACCCTAATGTCTTTAACCCTGAGATATATAATTTCAGACGTATCCGCCTGGCGCCAACCTTGGTTTTAATAGGTCTTGGTGTGGAGATCTATGCCATATTGCTTAATCCCAATAAAAAGAAATAAGTGGATCTGCTAGACGC
>JAOTYW010000109.1 GCA_029861705.1 Flavobacteriaceae bacterium | reverse complement strand
AACAAGGAAGGGATTAAAAAGTAAACCAAGAACAAAAAAGATAATCGCAAATACTTGTCCGACAGAAGCCGCAATATCCGTTGCCTTAACTCGACCCATACTATAGGAAAGAAGTGCCCGCAAGACCCTGCCACCATCCATAGGAAAGGCGGGGATTAAATTGAAAACTACGAGCATAATATTGGCGATAAAAAGGTAAAATAACATGGTTTGAAAACTGGGAGCTGAAAGCAGCCTTTCAAGATTCGCAGCATCCAGACTTAAATAAGTTTGCATAGGGACTACTAAATAGAGTAGGAAGGCCAGTACCACATTTACAGCCGGTCCGGCAAGGGCGACTAATAATTCCTGTGTTGGATTTTCTGGCATTTTTTCTATAGAAGCCACACCACCAATGGGCAGTAGCGTAATTTTTTTTGTAGCAATATTAAATTTTCTTGCAGTTAGGGAATGCCCTAATTCATGCATAACAACGCAAACAAATAAAAATAGAATAAGCGCGATGTTCATAAGAGCAGAAGCTGTAGTGCCACCACGTTGGACATCCAGGAAGACAACCCAAATAAGGAGTAGGACGAACGTCCAGTGAACCTCAATTTTTATACCTGCTACGCGACCCAAATTTAGTGAACCCTTCATAATAAGGTTTTGTATGAAAATAAGACCCTCTATCCATACTGACTATGACAATTATCATTATCTAGCTGCACCTCGACAGATACTCTTTACTATTGATTCTTGATCAATCTTACAAAAATATAAGCTGGATGTAAATAAGTTACATGACTGACAAATATCATTCGCCATGATATTTTACGGTAGTAACTTTATAGTTAGCCCCCCTGTAAACAATGTAAGCATGAATACCTTGGTATTAGATGAATTTGTATCGCTTGATGTTTCGACACCTATTTGGGATCAGGTATTTACCATAGCTCCCCTGGTGATAGTAGGGACTCAAGAAGGGGATTCCTACGACCTGGCACCTAAGCATATGGCCTTTCCAATGGGTTTTGACAATTTTTTTGGGTTCGTATGTACGCCAGATCATCAAACATATCATAATGCAAAGAAGTTTAAAGTTTTTTCGGTAAGCTTTCCTACTCCGGAACAGATCATAGTTTCTTCATTGTCGGCATCAAAACGACACGAAGGACAATCTAAAGCGAAATCTGTCTTACAGGCCCTGGGTGTGGCGCGTGCCATTCATATTGAAGCTCCGGTTATACGTGATGCATATCTGTATCTCGAATGTTCCTTACACAAGGTTATAGATGGATTTGGCACAAATAGTTTGATCACGGGTACTATTGAAGCTGCTTATGTAAATAAAAATTACCATCGAGCTTCCGAAGTAGATGAGGGACAGCAAATACACGACCATCCATTATTAGCCTATGTTGCAAATGGCAGGTTCGCCCAGATATCAGAGACATATAATTTCCCATATCCCAAAGACTTTTCAAGATGACCTTGACGAAAGACATCAGTAGGGAAGTGCTTGACACCCTGGATAAACAGAAAGGGAAAATGTTGGAATTTCTCAAGGAACTGGTTCATCTTGAGTCTCCTTCAAACAATGTTGCACTGCAACATCAAATTCTTGAGTTGCTGGAAAAAACATTGACGAAAATGGGTTATTTCACCCTTCGGATAAAAGGATCAGAAACGGGTGGCTCTTTATATGCCAGGCCGCTGCATCGCCAAAAGGGAATACCGTTTCAATTACTCATCGGCCATTGCGATACCGTTTGGCCGGAAGGAACGCTGGCAGGCATGCCGGTAACTGAAAATGATACAACCCTTAGGGGGCCGGGTGTTTATGACATGAAGGCTGGGATAACCCAGATCATTTACGCCTTAAAAACACTGCAAAGCATTCAACAGAAGTTACCTTTTGTGCCGGTGATATTGTTTAATACAGATGAGGAAATTGGTAGCAATGATTCTACTCGGACTATACGTTGTCTGGCCCGTAAAGCGGCCAGAGCCTATGTCTTGGAACCTCCGTTGGGCACTGATGGCAAACTGAAAACTGCACGTAAGGGTATTGGCAGATTTACTATAACCGTTCAAGGCGTTGCGGCACATGCAGGTCTGGATCCGGATAAAGGAGTTAATGCCATTGTAGAATTATCTCATCAGGTACAAAAATTATATGCGATGAATGACCATAACCGCGGTATCACTGTAAATATTGGAACGATCGAAGGGGGTATTTCTCCTAATGTAGTGGCCCCTATTAGCAAGGCGGTAATTGATGTACGCGTATTAACAAAGGCAGATGGAGAAGATATTACAAAGCGCATCTTTGAACTCAAACCTTTGAATAAAGAGGTTACACTCAATGTCGAAGGCGGTATTGGCAGACCGCCCATGGAACGCACCTACCGCAACAAGGAGCTATGGGAACTGGCACGACGGGAAGGTAGGAGACTGGGGCTGGAGTTGGAAGAAGCCGTTGCCGGCGGAGGATCTGATGCAAATACAACAAGCTTGTATACGGCCACTATAGACGGCCTGGGCACTCCGGGAGATGGGGCCCATGCTTCACGTGAATATATTTTAAAAAATAAGTTGATAGAACGAACCGCGTTGCTGTCCCTACTACTAATGGCAGCGCCATAAAATGGAGCATCATGAAACAATCTTATATCTATGGATCCCTCACAAGGATCTCGGACTTACAAGAAAAACCCTTTGATGTTGAACCTCAAGAAAGATCAGCATGGGCAACTGGTGATTATATATTATCAGAAATTTTTGATGCCGGGGGGAACGATTTACAAATAGAATTGCCAAGCGGACGGATGAGAGGGGTTATTGGAGGTGATCTCCTGGTAGGGGCTTTGGGAGAGCGATTTGCCACCCTGGAGGTGACGGGCAGCTGGAAGGAAGTTGACGGGACATTAAAGATGAATGTTTTGACGGCAGCCGGACTTTTAGGCAAGCTCACCTCAAAATCAGTTTTTATACCACAACTGATGCAGATCCGATATTTGGGCCATGTAGTAAGAAATGGAAAGAAGGTATGCATGGAAGATTTTATAAAACAAACGGATATAGTGAAATACAGTACGCCGACCGTACTTTTTATGGGCACTTCTATGTCAGCCGGAAAAACCACTTCGGCACGTATTGTAACAAATTTGTTTAAAACTGCCGGGTACAAGGTGGTGGCAGCAAAACTATCAGGCGCCGGAAGGTATAAGGATATATTGGCACTAAAAGATGGAGGCGCCGATGCGATCTTCGATTTTGTCGATGTAGGATTACCTTCTACCATCGTTTCACCAGAACTGTATAAAGAGCGATTACCGCTTCTATTAAGTATGATACAGAGCGTTAAGGCTGATATTGCAGTCATAGAGATAGGTGCCTCTCCTTTAGAGCCCTACAACGGCGATGTTGCCTACAAGGCGATTAAAGATCAGCTGGCCTGTACAATATTAAGTGCCTCCGATCCCTATGCAGTATATGGGTTGATGAAAGCTTTTGAACTCAAACCCGATATTGTTTCGGGCATAACTTCCAACACAGAGGCCGGAAGGCAATTAGTACGTACCCTTTGTGATGTTGAGGCCCTAAATTTGATCGATCCAAAAACGACACGTTTTATAAAACACATACTGGAAGAAACAACAGGCTTAAAATTTGAGGGTCGTGAATCCTATGAATATCATTAGAATGCCTCTTTATGTACATCCGGCCAGGTTAGTACTTCCTGTGGTGGCAATGTTGTTATTCATTCTCTTTTATGTCATTGCGGCCTTAAAATACCCCGGAGGTTCCTGGAAAGATCCTTCACATACAGGGTTCAGTTTTTGGAACAACTATCTCTGCGATCTCTTGGATTCAATTGCCATCAATGGGGTTCAGAATACAGCTAAAATTTGGAGTCGGACTGCCCTGGCAATACTATGCGCTGGCCTGGTGTATTTGTGGTATCACCTGCCGATATTATTTGCGCGCAGAGGTAGGGGAACTAAAATATTATGGGCAAGTGGTCTATTAGCTTTCGTTGCCTTGCTTTCCCTGTCGGAAGGAACGCACGATATAAGTGTCAGAATAGCAGGTTTCCTGGGAACAATTGCATTAATAGCTTTAGTAGTAGAATTATATAATTACGAGTATACGACTCTATACCCGCTAGGTATCCTTTGTATAGTGATTTTTCTGGTTAATTATGGGATCTATGAGACAGGAAATGGTTTGCGATTCCTTCCAGTCTTACAAAAGTTCACTTTCACCTTGTTCTTTCTTTGGTTTTTTCAGATCAATCGCATCCTGGCTAAAGTAAACCGTCAGATGCATCCGTTAAAACCAGGAGGAAGGAGGCATTAAATTTCGTAACTTTAAAAGACACCCCTCACAATAATACTTTCCAACCAATCGCCTTAGTAAATAGAGTTTAACAATTAAAACTGAAAATATGAATCCTTTAAATTTATTCCTGGTTATTCTTGGGGTTTTTCTCCTGGCTGGGATTCGAGTCATTTTTGAGTATAAGCGCGCATTAAAATTTCGATTTGGGAAATACATCAAGATCCTGAAACCGGGTATTCGGTGGATCATCCCCATAGTTGAAACCATACAGATAGTGGATATCCGGGTGATCACAATTAACATTGTCTCACAGGAGGTAATGACAGAAGATAACGTGCCATGTAGCATTGATGGTGTAGTGTTCTTTAAGATCTATGATCCTGAGAAGGCAGTATTGGAAGTAGAAGAATTTGCTTTTGCGATCACGCAACTATCTCAGGCTGCATTACGTGATGTTTGTGGTAAAGTGGAATTAGATACCATACTTTCTAAGCGGGAAGAAATGGGGAAGAATATTAAGCACATTGTAGAGAATGAAACACACCAATGGGGTATAGAGATCATGGACGTTAAGATCAAAGACATTCAGTTGCCCGAAAACATGCGCAGAATGATGGCAAATCAGGCAGAGGCAGAGCGTTCAAGGCGCGCAAGGATCATTTTGGCCCAGGCTGAAGAACAAGCCGCAGGAATGTTATTGGAAGCGGGAAGGCAGATCGATAAGTCGCCTTCAGCCATTAAACTAAGATTATACCAGACCTTGTCCAATATTGCGGCAGAAAAGAATTCCACCATATTGTTCCCATTTCCGGAAGAGGTGTTACCCCGGAATACAAAAGAGTAGGCGGGAAGGAGAATTCCTAAATAGCGATGTTTGAAAAGATGATACTTTTCAGTTCTTTGGGTAATCCGGATCTGATATCATTCAATTCTCCAGCAGAAACATATTTGCGTAGAAAAATGAAGGTGGTATCAATATAGCGCTCCACTAGTTCATCGTTGTACTCAAAGTCGTTATCTGCGGTCGGATAGTCATATTTTTTTACCAGTGCAACAAGGTCTTCCATACGTTTTACCTTGGGCTTATCTTTTTTCATGGACCAGCCGTTTATATAAACACCTTTGAGGAACATTGGCAATTGTGCGACTAATTGTATGGATTCTTCTGGCGGGATAATATCGCGCAAAGCGTGCATAATTGCCGTAAATATACGTCCTGCTTGTTCCTGACGATTTTCGAGGTTCAGGGCTTTAGAATATTCTTTCAAAAAGTGATACCCTTCAGATGCGTATTGATTAAAATTCAATGCCATGATTTTGTTTTTGGGCCCAGCTTTGTGAAACCAAGCGTGGTTAATAAAAGGAATCGGGAGTACCTCAGATCGGGATCAACTTAGCAAAAGGTCAAGACATACCGCCGGTACCAAGCACCCGATTCCTTCGAATGGGATCATGAAGAAATTTCAATAACTTTTGCTTTTGTCTTTTCTTCAATCTCTTTTTTCATCAATTTAAAGCGTAGTATACCATTTTTATACTTTGCTGCAATTTCCTCGTCTTCCACATTTTCTGGTAATGGAAGTCCGCGTTCAAATGAGTTATACGAAAACTCACGTCGTGTGTACTCCTCTTCTTTCTCCTCTTTTGAGAGAGTTTTCTCTGCTCTGATGTTCAGGTATCCATCTTCTACGGTGACCTTAAAATCTTCCTTGTCAAAGCCAGGTGCTGCCAGCTCAATATCAAAGAATTCGTCTGTTTCCTTAATATTCAAGGCAGGCTCATTGGCTTTGCCATTCCAGAAGCGGTCATTGAAGAAACGATGGCCCCGCAACCGATTTTCAAAGAAATCCTCCATATCAAAATCGAAAAATTCAGGAGTGGCTAATTTACCGAAAGGCCGGCGCCTCTTTCTAAATTTTGTAACAGTCATGATAGGATACTTTAGGTTAAACAATAATCTAATCCGAAATATAGAACCAACTATATTCTTATCCTATGACATATATCATTACAAAAGGAAACTTATCCTGTCAGATAGCAATATCGAGTAGTACAGGGCAATGGTCCGAGCCATAGATATCAGATAAGATCTCAATATCATTCACCTTTTCTACCAGCGATTCGCTTATAAGGAAGTAATCCAGTCGCCAGCCTACATTCCGTTTCCTGGCATTCATGCGCATGCTCCAATACGTATAGGCTTCCAATTCAGGATTTCGATGCCGAAAAATATCGACAAAGCCAGCCTTGAGAAAATTCGACATCCCATCGATCTCCACCTGGGTATAGCCCGATGTTTTATTGTAATTGGCTTTGTCATTCTTTAAGTCGATCGCCTGATGAGCCACATTGAAATCTCCACAAACAATTACAGGCTTTTTCTTATTCTTTGCCTTGAGATATTTGAGGAAGTCGGCATCCCAGCCCTTGCGATAAGGTAGACGCTTAAGTCCATTGCCAGAATTTGGGACATAGACATTAATCAGGTAAAAGGAAGCATAATCGACGCAGATCACCCGACCTTCCAGGTCGTGCTCTTCAATGCCCATATCATGCAATACACCTTCCGGCTGTTGTTTTGAAATAATAGTAGTACCGGAATAGCCTTTTTTCACTGCATGATTTGCTATAATCTCATAGCTGTGAAAAAAAGGGAGCGCTTCAATAGTCTGATCTACCTGGGCCTTGGTTTCCTGTAAACAGAGCACATCCCACTCCAGGGCTTCCAAGTCTTTTTGAAATTCCTTTTTAACAATGGCCCGGATTCCATTTACATTCCAGCTAATTAGTTTCATGTTTTGATCTGTGTTTGATGGAAATAATTTTCCGATATTGCACTCCCCTTTAAAAGGAACATAAATATAACATTTTGGAGTGTTAGCTTAGTTAGTTTGGAAAGGGTAACGACTAAGGGGTATTAGCTCAGTTGGTTTAGAGCGCTGCCTTGACAGGGCAGAGGTCACTGGTTCGAATCCAGTATATCCCACATCACTCAAAAAACCCGCATGGAAAGTGCGGATTTTTTGTTTCCTGGAGAAAGCCAAGCCCGCTTTAGCTTTCGTCAGGAAACAAAAAAGTAACCACGCGTGAGCGTGGCGGTTTTTTAATTGCAGGTATGGAGAGATTTTGGATCACGGCATAGCCGTAATCCAGTATATCCCACTACAATAGATCCACCACTCGTTCCAGGGCCATTCCCCTGGAACCTTTGATCAAGACTGTTCCTACTTTTATGGGATCTCCCTCCAGGTGCTCGCAGAATTCCTCAAAAGTCTCAAATTGCCAGTGATCTGTTTGGACGCTATTAAAATTCACACCGATTAAATACCCTTCATCAATATCCAGGATATCTATGAGCTCTGAAACTTCCTGATGCTCCCTGGCAGCAGCTTCGCCTAACTCAAACATATCACCTAAAATGGCGATCGTAGGTTTTTTTGATTGCTGACCCAAATTTTCCAAAGCCACTTTCATGCTTGTAGGATTGGCATTATAAGCGTCCAGTAAAATGGTGAGTCCGTTTTTTATTACTACCTGAGAACGATTATTTTTTGGCACATAGGCTTCAAGAGCCGATTTGATATCCGGAATAGGTACATTAAAGTATTTTCCTAATAGTACGGCGGCAGCTGCATTGAGATAATTGTACTGCCCTATTAAATGCGTATTGACCTCGGTTCCTTCTACTTCTAGACGGACGAAAGGATCGGCCCCCAGCCATTTTATTGTAAAGTATTGATGGTCCTCAGTACTATAGCCGAACTTCTTAATATAAGTACCGAGTTTTTCTTTTTGGATCGGATCATCGGCATTTAGAAATACATACTTATCGTGCTCCAGCAGATATTCATACAATTCACTCTTTGCTTTGATCACGCCTTCTTCACTCCCGAAGCCTTCTAAATGCGCTTTCCCAAAATTGGTTATATAGCCAAAATCCGGTTCGGCAAGGGAACATAGAAATTCGATCTCCTTCAAATGGTTGGCGCCCATTTCCACCACAGCCATTTCTGTATCTGCTGTAATTCGCAAAAGCGTTAAGGGCACGCCAATATGATTGTTGAGATTGCCTTCAGTGGCAATAGTATTGTATTTCTTGCTGAGAACAGCGTGCATGAGCTCTTTTGTAGTGGTTTTGCCATTGCTCCCCGTTAAGGCTATCACCTGTGCTTTGTTCTGTTGTCTATGGTATCTAGCAAGCGCCTGCAGTGTTTGTAAAACATCTTTGACCAGAATATATCGATCTGAGACAGCATATTCTGCATCATCTATTATGGCAATAGCAGCGCCCTGTTCCAGCGCATCGGCCGCAAATTTATTGGCATTGAAATTAGGCCCTTTCAAAGCAAAGAAAAGGCTGTCAGGTACTATTTTACGGGAATCGGTACATACGTGAGGATGCTGTAAGAACTGCGTATGAAGGGCTTCCAGGGTCATGTCCCAAAGATAAAAAACCCTGTAGTACGTACTACAGGGTTTTTAGATTATTGTTATAAAATGTTTTATCGAACTTTTTTGCCGCGTACTGTTTTATTCTTTGTTTTCGACTTAGACCCTACTCTTGACATGGCACATCGGAAACCAATATAGTCCGTTGCCATATACTGAGGTAAGAACCTTCGTTGGGCTGGATCTAACCAGTAGGCTCTGTCTCTCCAGGAAC
>JAOTYW010000108.1 GCA_029861705.1 Flavobacteriaceae bacterium | reverse complement strand
TTGGTTTCGGCGGCGGAAAGATCAATACACAAGTCTTGCGCTGGGAAAAGAAACCCAAAAAGGTGCTTCTCCGAGTGGTAAGTCACGATGTAGTTGCAGCAGATTCCCTTCCGGTACATGAGGCCGTTGTCAATTCTAATTTTGAACCTGTCCTGTATGCTTTCGACATAAAGGCATTTAAAAAAGATTCCCTGGCTCCTGCTACAGTTATCCAGGTTAATGATCTATTTACTAAAGATGTAAAAGCCCTCGGTTTACCCGAGTTCAGACGTAAGCAGTTTGAGATCAAATCACTTGATGAGCCCAGAAGCTATATAGAAGCATTAAAAAGTTACCCTCTGAATATTGAAGCACGTCATGTTAAAACTTATACCGCGACCAAACCCCCTTCTAATGGCAGCCTGGGTTCTATCTCTGTTGAGATCAACAACTCCATGATCCTCTTACCGGATTCTCCAATGAAACGGCGTTATTTCGACAGGCGCGTAGGTTGGTTTGCCCGCGGACAAGTAGATTACGGCCTTGACGCCCAGGAAAGTAAAACGGTTCACTTTCTGGATCGCTGGCGCCTTGAGGTAAAGGAAGAAGATATTGAAAAGTTCAAAAGTGGAGAATTGGTGGAACCTAAAAAACCCATCATCTATTACGTTGACAGGGCTACACCTAAAAAATGGGTGCCTTTTATTAAGCAAGGCATTGAAGATTGGCAAGTAGCATTCGAAGAAGCCGGTTTTAAAAATGCCATCATCGCCAAAGATCCACCTACTCCTGAAGAAGATCCTGAATGGTCTCCTGAAGACGTGCGTTATTCGGTAGTGCGCTATTTAGCTTCCCCGATCCCAAATGCGAACGGACCCCATGTAAGTGACCCAAGAAGCGGGGAGATCCTGGAATCTGACATCAACTGGTACCATAATGTAATGACGCTGTTGCGCAATTGGTACTTTGTGCAAACGGCTACTATTAATGATGAAGCCCGCGGGGTAGCTTTTAAAGATGAGATTATGGGACGTTTGATCCGATTTGTATCCGCTCATGAAGTGGGCCATACAATTGGCTTGCCGCATAATATGGGAAGTAGTGTTGCCTATCCGGTAGATTCGCTACGCTCAGAAAGCTTTACAAAAAAATACGGGACAGCTCCTTCCATTATGGACTATGCACGTTTCAATTATGTCGCCCAGCCTGGAGACGGGGATGTAGCCCTTATGCCTAATATTGGTATATATGATAAACATGCCATAAAATGGGGATACCGACCTATCCTGGACAAAAGCGCTGAAGAAGAGAAAGCTACTTTGGATCAATGGATCCTTGCACACGCAGATGATCCCATGTATCGTTTCGGGCATCAGCAAGTAGGTGATGTGGTAGACCCCAGTTCTCAAACTGAAGACCTGGGGGATGATGCTGTAAAAGCCGGAGGATATGGCATTAAAAATCTAAAGCGAATTGTTCCTGAGTTGATCACATGGACAGCCGAAGATGGAAAAGACTATGATGATCTGGGCAAGCTCTATCAGCAAGTTGTAAACCAGTTCAACCGCTACACACGTCATGTGGCTGCCAATATCGGAGGTGTCTATGAATATCACAAAACATACGAACAGGAAGGGGCCGTATATACACATGTCCCCAAGGCGCATCAAAAAGCCTGTATGAAATTCCTGCAGAATGAATTATTTAAAACTCCTGATTGGCTTATCGATAAAGATCTGTTCTCACGTATAGAATATTCGGGTTCCGTTGAACGTATCCGAAGCATACAGGTTCGCGGACTCAATTCTGTGCTTAGCCTTGGCAAAATGGCCCGGATCATTGAGAATGAGACCCTGAACGGAAGAAATGCCTATTCTTTGGTAGAAATGATGCGAGAGCTGCGCAATGGCCTCTGGAGCGAAGTGCGAAGTGGCAGGGCCATTGATACCTACAGAAGGAATTTGCAGAAAGCCCATATAGATCGACTGGCATACTTAATGACGGCAGAAAACCAGAAAAAACTGCCTGATTTTGGTGGCTATAGAAAGTCGACCATCGTTAATACAAGTCAGTCTGATATCCGTTCCGTAGCCAGGGCAGAGCTTAAAACCCTGGAAAGGCAACTGGGACCGGCTATTGGCCGCACTTCAGATGCCATTAGCAGATACCACCTGGAAGATGCCCGTGAGCGTATCCGTCAGATCCTTGACCCTCGATAAAATGCAGTTTTTATCGAAAATTCGCCGATTTGACACAGATCAATAAGGTGCTATTCGTCGAGCACACCACAATTTTGACATAGTTGACAACATTAATAGCCTCGTTTGGCAACATCTGCCGGAAATGAGGCTTTTTTTATGGTAAATTGGGAAGACCAAAGCCCCAAGTCATGAATTACAAATTAAAAAGTCTATTCTACTTCATAGCACTCGTTATTTCCGTAGTCATTTACTATTCGATGACCTACGATTCTTTTCACGAATTTGAAAATACAAAAGCCCAGGTTGTCGATACAGAACTATCTGATGATAATTCCGAGGACCCGGAAACACAATCTTATCTCGTAAAGTGAACTCAGCTAATACTGCTAATCATGAAAAGCCCTGAAGCACCTGCTTCAGGGTTTTTTTTGTTAATCTTCTGCTAAAAGCGAGTAACCGGTTAAACTTTCTACTGCTACATGGGTCTAATCTGAGAATTTAAAATTGTACACATGAAAACTATAATGATGGGCCTTTTTGTGCTTTTTGGGCTTACAGTTTGGGGTCAGGAAGATCATCGCGGTCCCAGACATGGAAAAAAGGACAAACTAACAGCGGAGCAGCGATCTGTATTGCAAACTAAGAAACTTACGCTAGCGCTGGACCTGACGACAGATCAGCAAGAGCAAATGCAGGCAGTACTCCTAAAAAAGGAAGAAGAACGCGATGTCCGTATGGCTGCGCGTAAAGAAATGCAAGAGGAACAAGATCCGAAGGAATTGTCATCCGAAAAGCGTTTTGAAAAGATGAATGAACGACTGGATGCCCTGATCGCACATAAGAAGGAAATAAAAACCATCTTATCGGCAGATCAATTTGAAAAGTGGGAAAAACTGGTTCATCACAAAAAACATCGCGCTAAACATCAGAAACGAGGGAAAGGCAAAAAACAGCACTCCCGAAGGAGCTAATAGAAAAACCCTGTAGTAGGTACTACAGGGTCTTTTTTTGGATAGTGTTTTCGAACTAACTCAAACTGCAAAAATCTACTGATCTTCTTTTTCACGGATCCTTAATTCCTGTCCAACATTTAATAAACTTGTTTCCATATTATTCAATTCCATGATATCTTCTATGGGTACATAATATCGCTGGGCAAGGGAATATAAAGTGTCTCCCGGTTTTACCTTGTGGATCTGGTATTCAACAGGGATGTTGGGATCTCTATGAACTGGCAGATCATTCGCTATCAATACACGTTTTTTACGGCTATCAAATTTTTGGAGCTCATAGCGCTCAATAAAAGATATGAGCTTGTCGGCATACTTTGGATCAGTGGCATAGCCCGCTTTTTTAAGACCTTTGGCCCATCTTACGTAGTCGTCCCTTTTTAATTTGAACAGAGACGAATACCGAACACGTGACGACAAAAAAATACTGTGGTCTCTAAATGAATATAAGGGATGGTTGTACTTCCTAAAACATTCCTGGCTCGTATCATCATCGTGATATACCCTGTCTCCTTCCCAACCATTGTGACATTTGATCCCAAAATGGTTATTAGACTTTATAGCCAAAGGACCGAGGCCAATTCCACTTTCCAGCATCCCCTGGGCGAGGGTAATACTGGCTGGTATGCCATAGAGCTCCATTTCATGCTTCGCAAAATCTGAAAACAAAGAAACGTAATCCTCAACTGAATTGATCTTGAGTCGGACAAACCTGCCGGTATCTTCAGGCATCGGATAGGTGCCTGTATTAACTACTTCGTAGCTTTGTGAATCTTTTTTACTGGCCCTTTTCTTGGCGCCGCAGCTCATTAATAAACAGGCAATGGCCAGTGTAGATAATGCTTGCCTCATAGTTGAATTTGGGTTAAATTTTGTTTTTTAAGTTTCATATTCATAGCAGTAATACCCTGTAAACCACCGGTATGTATAGCTAAAATCTTACTTCCCGTGGGGAATACTCCGTTTTTCGCCATATCAAAAATACCAAAGAAAAGCTTAGCGGTATATACAGGATCTAATAAAATACCGGTGTTCTCCTTAAAGGAATTCATGAAGTGAATAAGTAATGGTGATGTCTTGGCGTAGCCGCCAAAATGATACGAATATTCCAAAGTCCAGTTGCTTTGGGAGGTAAAGTTACGAATATCTTTGGCTGTACCTGCACTTTGAAGCACCGGGAAGCCTATAATATGCTGGCCGGGATCACTTGAATTAATAATCCCTGCCAGAGTTCCTCCCGTACCTACAGCACAACAGATATGATCATATGCCTTATCTGAAGGAAGCAGAATCTCTTCGCATCCTTTTATGCCCAGCGAATTACTTCCACCTTCCGGGATCACATAAACATCATGCTGCCCCTTCAGGAAATGCTGTAACCAAATGGCGTCTTCCTTTTTGCGATATTCTGCCCGACTAATAAACCGGAATTGCATCCCATAGGCATGGGCCTCAACTAACGTTGGGTTTTCTTTCCACTTCTCCTTCAACTCCTCACCTCGTATAACACCTATTGTTTGAAATCCGTTTTCGCTACCGGCACAGGCCGTTGCCAGAATGTGGTTAGAATAGGCACCTCCGAATGTGAGTATTATATTACTTCCCCTCTCCCTGGCATATTTGAGATTGTATTTTAACTTTCTAAACTTGTTTCCGGAAATAACAGGATGAAGGAGATCTTCGCGTTTTACATCCAGGTGAATTCCTTTACTTTTTAATTCGGGAAGTAAAATATGTTCGTTGTCCGACTCCAAGCTTTTTATACCTACATATATTTGAGAAAACTAAAAGCCTTGCGATTCTGCAAATAATCCAGGTCTTTTTCGTGCAAGAAAGCTTCTCGCTCAAAACTGAGGTTTTGGTACGCCTTGTAGCCATTAAAGTAATAACAGCATCGCACAACCCACTCGAATATATAGAAGATGTAAAAGGGGATCACGAGTAACTCGATCTGCTGTTTTAGGTGAATTCGTTCATGATTCAATAAGTAGATATCATCTTTCAGGTGGTCTGCCTTTAAGATAATAAAAGGCCAGAACGAAAGGCCCACATAATTACGATAGAACAAGTGACGGATGATAACGATCATAGGTATTTGACTAACGCTGTATGATAAAGATAATTGTAAAATATCACCCGGAGAAATTAACACGCGCACCCGCCCTCCTCCACAATCGATAAAAAGTTAAACCCCTCGCAATGTTTGCTACATTCATTTACCTTTATAAAACCTGAACAGGTACGGAATGAAAGAATATATTCCTTTGGAAGAAGGAGATTATTATTGGTCTGAAGAAGGGTATCGGGTGTTTACAGAACAATACCATTTAAAACGCGGATATTGTTGTGAAAGTCGATGTAAACACTGTCCTTATGGATTTGAAAAACGGACTTCCTAAGAGGCGATAAATGCCTTGTTTCGGCATGATATTTGTGACAATTACTAATTGAAGTGAAGCATAAAAAACGTATTGTTATGAAAAGTTTAAAGAAGTTTTACCTACCTGCACTGGCACTCATAATGTTGACATCCTGCGTCTCCGTAAGAGTTGTCACAGATTATGACAGAGATACCGATTTTACTGAGTACAAAAGCTATGCTTTTTACAAAACAGGTATTGACAAGGCAGAGATCTCAGATCTCGACAAAAGGAGGATCCTGAAAGCGATCGAAACCGAAATGGGTTCTCGTGGCTTTGTAAAATCTGAATCTCCGGATTTGTTAGTCAGTATTTTTACCAAGGAAAAAGAACGTGTGGATGTGTATAACAACAACTTCGGCTGGGGCTGGGGCTGGGGCTGGGGCTATCCCTATTGGGGTGGTTACTGGGGTGGCTACTGGGGACCCGGTTGGGGCGGTTATTGGGGTCCTAATGTCAGTGCCCGTACCGAAGGTGCTCTCTACATTGATCTGATCGATGCCAAGAATAAAGAATTAATATGGCAGGGACGCGGACAAGGCTCCCTCAATAACTTCCAGAATATAGAGAAGAAAGAAGAACGTATAAGAGAATTTGTGAGTGAGATACTCGCCAAGTATCCCCCAAACGCCATAGCTTCCAACTAAAAACAGCCGCCCTGACATCCCCATCGTCAGGGCGGTTTTTTGTATCTTTACAGTTACAAAGGATTAGCTGATGACGTACGAATCTAACCCGATACTGGATAAACTTCCGGTTCATCTCAGACAGTTTATTAAACCACAGGATTATGAAGATTACAGCCCTATTGATCAGGCTGTATGGCGCTATGTAATGCGCAAGAATGTGGAATACCTTAGCAAAGTAGCCCATGGTTCCTATCTGGAAGGCCTACGAAAAACCGGGATCTCTATAGATCATATTCCAAATATGTACGGGATGAACAGGATCCTGAAAGAGATCGGCTGGGCCGCTGTTGCCGTAGATGGTTTTATTCCTCCCTCAGCATTTATGGAATTTCAGGCATACAACGTTCTGGTGATTGCCTCTGATATACGTCAGCTTGAACATATTGAATATACGCCTGCTCCAGACATAATACATGAAGGCGCAGGGCATGCCCCTATCATTGCCAACCCGGAATATGCTGAATATTTACGGCGTTTCGGTGAGATCGGATGCAAAGCGATTTCGAGTGCAAAGGATTATGAATTATACGATGCAGTGAGACACTTGTCTATTATAAAGGAGGCTCCGGGCACACCGGAAGATGAGATCACAGAAGCCGAGAAAAAAATCGAATACCTTCAGGATAATATGGGGGAAGCCTCAGAAATGGCTTTGATTAGAAACCTTCACTGGTGGACAGTAGAATACGGTCTCATAGGCACCGTAGAGGATCCCAAAATTTATGGAGCCGGTTTGCTCTCTTCCATTGGCGAAAGCGCTTGGTGTATGACGGATGAAGTCAAGAAGATGCCTTATTCCATAGAGGCAGCTTATTTGGCTTTTGACATCACCAAACCGCAACCTCAGCTATTTGTCACTCCAGATTTTGCCTATCTAAGTCAGGTCCTGGAGGAATTTGCCAACACTATGGCTTTGAGAAAAGGCGGACTCGAAGGGGTACGAAAACTGATCGCAGCCCAGGAACTTGGTACCGTGGAATTGAGTACAGGACTACAGATCTCCGGTATTTTTGACAGCGTTATTGAATACGATGGCGAACCTGTTTATATTCAGACAAAAGGGCCTACTGCTTTGGCATATCGCGAAAGAGAATTGATCGGCCACAACACTGAGCAGCACCACACAGGATTTGGAACCCCGCTGGGGAAACTAAAAGGCATCAATTTAGCCATTGAAGATATGAGTCCGCTCGACCTGAAAGCTTACAATATCTACGAAGGTGAAACTATTACCCTCGAGTATATTGGTGATATTAAGGTTAGTGGTAAGATCATTACAGGTACTCGAAATCTCAAGGGTGAGATCATCCTGGTCACTTTTACGGGCTGTAAGGTTACACATAAAGATAAATTGATCTATGACTCTGGCGAGGGCTTGTATAGTATTGCCGTTGGTGTTACGATCGAATCTGCATTTAATGGCCCTGCCGATCTGAATAGTTTCGACCTGGTTACTCATACG
Organism: Flavobacteriaceae bacterium; assembly: GCA_029861705.1. Classification (GTDB taxonomy): domain Bacteria; phylum Bacteroidota; class Bacteroidia; order Flavobacteriales; family Flavobacteriaceae; genus HDS-28. The sequence continues at coordinate 1,250 of JAOTYW010000108.1, read as the reverse complement.
ATTTCATCGACGACAATTCATCCGGATCGATCAGAAGACAGAATAAAACTGGAAGCATTATACGGACAGATCCGGTCATATCGGGAAGGTACAAACAGAACGATTTCCAGAAACAAGGTATTTAAAGAGCTTCGGGAAAACCACCCCCAAGATTGGCTACTCCCTGTAGAATTATATGAACTGGCGAAGTCTAATGGCGATCAGGATTTTGCTCAGGAGATCATGGAACATCTGGAAACGATCAAACTAAACAATCCCAAACTCGGGCATTTGATAGATGACGGTCTCAGCCTGGTGGATAGCCAGACGACAACTGTTTCTTAGAGAATAATTAAGGAAGATAGTCTTTAAATGCAGCCAATGCGGCCGAAATACCTGATGGATCTTTGCCTCCTGCCGTAGCGAAGAAAGCCTGACCTCCACCACTGCCCTGGATATGTTTGCCCAATTCCCGTACAATGGTTCCGGCATCTAAAGAATGGGCTTTTACCAAAGGCTTTGATATAAAACAAGACAACATAGCCTTACCATTCGTATCACTTGCAAGCAAGATAAAGAGATCCTGACGTTCACTCCCCATTTGAAAAAGCAAATCCTTAATGGCATTTGCCGGGAGATCAACTTTTTCAGCCAGAACATGGATCCCATTGTGATCTTCAAGCTTGTCCATCAATTCAGATTTCAAGTTTCCCGCCTGTGCTTTCTGAAGTTTCTCCAATTCCTTTTTTAATCCGGCATTCTCATCCTGTAACTGGGTCACCGCAGAGAGCGGATCTTTAGCTCCTTTAAAAAGGGATTGGATCTCTGCTAATTGGTTTTGCTTATCCAGAAAATATTCCCGGGCCGCATCCGAAGTAATGGCTTCAATTCTGCGCACTCCGGCGGCAATGGCTCCTTCAGACCTGATCTTAAAATACCAAATATCTGCTGTATTAAATACATGCGTGCCTCCGCATAGTTCAATAGAATCGCCAAATCGGATCGTACGTACTGCATCTCCATATTTTTCACCAAACAAGGCCATAGCGCCATCCTCCAGTGCCTGCTGCATGGGCACATTCCTGTTTTCTAACAGGGGAATCCCTTCGCTTATGCGTTCGTTTACAAAGCGTTCTACCTTGCGCAACTCATCCGCACTCAACTTTGAAAAATGAGAGAAGTCAAATCTTAGGTACTTCGAATGTACAGCCGATCCTTTTTGTTCCACATGATCGCCCAGCACATGTCGCAATGCCTGATGCAATAAATGA
>JAOTYW010000107.1 GCA_029861705.1 Flavobacteriaceae bacterium | reverse complement strand
TACAGCATCAGGCGGACTCTGGAAATCCACTTCAGGTGGCATAAAGTGGACGCCTATTTTTGATAAGGAATTGACTGCGTCTATTGGGGCAGTGGCCATACAACAATCCAATCCGTCTGTGATCTGGGTTGGTACGGGTGAAGGAAATCCCAGGAATAGTTTGAATGGTGGTTTCGGTGTTTATAGATCTCTTGACGGTGGGAAGAACTGGAAGGCCATGGGCCTCGAGAAAACGCGTCATATTCATAGAATAATTATAGACCCAACAGATCCGAATACGGTCTATGTAGGGGCTATCGGATCTCCATGGGGAGAGCATCCGGAACGAGGCGTATTTAAAACCACAGATGGCGGTGCCAGCTGGGAAAAGATCCTCTTTGTCAATAATAGAACCGGTATCGCAGACCTGATCATGGATCCAACGAATCCCAATAAGTTGATCGCAGCCATGTGGGAGCATAAAAGAGATCCCTGGTTCTTTAAATCAGGCGGTCCAGGGAGTGGTTTACACATTACACATGATGGCGGTAAAAATTGGAAGAAAGTAAAAGCTGAAGATGGTTTACCTAAAGGCGATTTAGGTAGAATTGGTATTGCGATCGCTAAGAATAAACCCAATGTGATCTATGCCTTGATCGAGGCAAAGAAGAACGGGCTCTATAAATCTGTAGACGGTGGCGTAAAATGGAAGAAAGTCAACGATAAGGATGATATAGGCAACCGACCTTTCTATTACTCTGAGATCTATGTAGATCCGGAAAATGAGAATCGGGTCTATTCCATATTCACCTATGTCAATGTTTCTGAAGATGGTGGAAAGAATTTTACCCAGCTGATGCCGGCCTATGGTGTGAGTAACGGCGTACACCCGGATCATCATGCCTGGTGGATACATCCCGATAACGGACAATTCATGATGGATGGAAACGATGGGGGATTGAATATCACAAAGGACGGTGGAAAGACGTGGCGTTTTATCGGGAATCTACCCGTCGCACAGTTCTATCATATCAGTGTAGATAATGAATACCCTTATAATGTATATGGAGGCATGCAGGACAATGGTTCCTGGCGCGGTCCGGCCTATGTCTGGCGCTCGCAGGGAATACGAAATAGCTATTGGCAAGAGATCTCTTTTGGAGATGGTTTTGACGTAGTCCCGGATCCTGACGATTCGCGTTATGGCTATTCTATGAGCCAGCAAGGAAACGTTTTACGTTATGATTGGAAAACCGGGAATAATTATGGGGTGCGGCCTACGCCTCCAAATGACTCAACCCGACTCAGGTTTAACTGGAACTCCGGGATCGGGCAGGATCCATTTGACAACAAGACAATTTATTTTGGCAGTCAGTTTGTCCATAAAAGCACGGATAAAGGATTGACATGGGATATCATTTCCCCGGACTTGACCACCAATGATCCGGAAAAACAAAAACAAAGCGAGAGCGGCGGACTCACCATGGATGCCACAGGGGCAGAGAATCACTGCACCATCCTCGTAGTTGAGCCCTCCCCTCTCGAAAAAGATATGCTCTGGGTAGGAACCGATGACGGTAGAATTCATATTACACAGAATGGCGGTATAAATTGGACAGATGTAAGTGGGAATATTAAAGGCTTACCTAAGGGCAGCTGGATCCCACAGATCAAAGCTTCGAACAAGCGAAAGGGCGAGGCTTTATTGATCGCTAATGATTACAGGCGTTTCAATTATATACCTTATGCATACCGCACCCGCGATTACGGAAAGACATGGCAACGAATTGTAGATGGGAACGATGTAGAAAGTTATACCCTGTCTATTGTAGAAGATCCGGAAAATGAGAATTTGCTCTTCCTGGGAACAGACGATGGATTATATCTCTCCTTTAATGCCGGGCAAAAATGGCAGAAATGGACTAAAGGCTTCCCAACGGTTTCTACCAAAGATCTTATAGTGCACCCTCGGGAACATGACCTTGTCATTGGTTCATTTGGACGAGCTGCATGGGTCCTGGACGATATCCGACCCCTTCGGGCATTGGCATCAGAACCTTCTGTACTCACCAAAGACATTGCCCTGTTCCAACCACCTGATGCCTATCAGTCTGCCTACCAACAACCTACTGGGAGTCGGTTTGGTGGAGATGCCCTGTACAATGCACAGAATAGGAAAAGGGGCGCTATGATCACCTATTACCTGAAAGAAGGGTACAAGGCCGAGAAAAAAGAGAAAGGTAAAAAGGAAGAATCTGAGCCGGCTGATACGGAAGAGGAAAAGAAGAAAACCAAAGATTCTTTGGTCGTAACATTTTATAATGGTGATGATCTGATCCGTACCCTGAAATACAAAACGCCTGAGAAGCCCGGGTTTCATAGGATTTATTGGTTTATGAATGAAAAAGGAGCAGACAGGCCTTCGCGGAAGATCGTCACACGTAAAAGGGAGCCAGGAGGTGTTTCTGTAAAGCCAGGTACCTATAAGGTCAAGATCGAATATGGGGAAATCAGCGATGAAGCGACTATTGAAGTCAAATCTGATCCAAGATTGACGGTTTCCTCGACTGCCATTAACGATGTATATGCCCAGGGTAAAAAGCTTGAGTCTTTTATGCAAACCGCTGCAGACGCTGTGAAACAGTTGGTGGAAAGCAAGAATATTGCCAACAAATATCAGGGAGAATTAAAGAAGCTTGATAAGGAGAAATACAAAGATGCCATAGAAGCCTCTACGAATATCACCAAGCAAATAGATTCAATTGTAGCGATTTATATCGGCAAAGAGGATAAGAGGCAAGGCATTACCCGTAATCCGGAAATGAATGTATTGACGCGGATCAATGGGGCCAGGCGTTATGTGCTAACGAGAAAAACCGGAATTACAGAAACGGAGCATGAATTGATCGGCTATGCAGAGAAGGATCTGAAAGCTGCCCTGGATAGCACTAATTCATTTTTTACGAACGACTGGAATGCGTATCGTGAGGAAATAGAAAAATTAGATGTCTCTCCTTTTAAAGATACAAAGAGTTTTTCATTGGATTAAAAATTAAAATTCTTCCTGTACTGTGAAACGAGTTGTCTATTTTCTATGCTTATTTCATTCTCTTTCCCTAACAGCTCAGGAGACTGGCGTAGGTGATTGGGGAATCTGGTACATGTATTTTGGCACCAATAAGGTGGCGGAGAAATGGAGTATTCATACAGAAGCCCAGTTCAGATACTATGATACTTCAGGAAATTTCAATCAACTCCTGCTTCGAACAGGCGCTAATTACCATATCAACCCAAACGCAATTGCAACCCTGGGATATGGATATATTGATACCGATCCGAGTTTTATGGATGAACCAATACAGGATGGGTCCTTTGCCGGCAACCAGATCCTGGAACACCGGATATTTGAACAATTCATATTGAAGAATAAAGTTTGGGAATTCCTTTTCGAACACCGCTATCGCTTCGAGCAGCGCTTTCTCTTCAACAAAGGCCTGTCTACATCCTCTAATGAGCTCAGGGATACACAGCACAGGGCGCGGTACCGCTTACAAATGACCTTACCCCTTACAGACACCTTTTTCCTTAACTTCTATGATGAGGTTTTCCTGAATTTACAGGACTCTGTTTTTGGTCAAAATCGTCTTTATGCAGCCATCGGTGTTCATTTGACTACTAATAGCAGCATTCAATTCGGCTATCTTAAAAATCACTTCCCTACAGCAAATTTTGACCGCTTTCAGGTAGGATTCTTCTTCAATCCTGATCTACGGAAAAAATCATAGTAAATATATATCTTATTGATTTTCAATATTTTATATTATTATACCGCTATATAAAAACAACTATTTCTCCTTTGCTGCGGTAATTTTTAGTACATTTAAGATTCCCACTACAGCATTTCGAGTCGAAATCAATAAATCACACAATATGAACAAAATTACACTCACACTTATCAGTCTCCTGTTCCTTTCTTTTATCTCCTATGCACAGGAGATTACCGGAACGGTAGTAGATGAAAATGGCGATCCCCTACCCGGGGTTTCCATTCAGGTCCAGGGAACAAGCAGAGGTGCTATTACGGATTTTGACGGGAATTATACCGTCAATGCCAATGTTGGCGATGTCCTCCTGTTCTCCTATGTAGGGTTTAATTCCCGCCAGGTTACAGTTACCGGCAATACGGTAAATGTCACTTTACAATCCGGTGTAGAGCTGGATAACGTAGTTGTTATTGGTTCCCGTAACGTGAACAGAACAGCAACAGATACCGCAGTCCCGGTTGATGTTTTAGATGTTGCCGAACTCGCTTCAGCAACGCCACAGATCACAGTAACAGAGATCTTAAATTATGCCGCTCCTTCTTTTGTTTCGAACCCACAGACCATTTCGGATGGTACAGACCACATTGCGCCTGCATCATTGCGTGGTTTAGGTCCGGATCAGGTTTTGGTACTCGTCAATGGTAAGAGAAGGCATAAAACTTCCCTGGTCAACGTAAACGGCACCTTCGGTCGTGGTAGTGTAGGGACAGATTTATCAGCCATTCCTGCTAATGCCATTCAACGTATTGAGATACTTCGGGACGGTGCTGCGGCCCAATATGGTTCAGATGCCATTGCCGGGGTGATCAATATTGTACTAAAAAAATCTACTGAAGAATTGACTGTCGATGTAACTACGGGTGCTAATTTCACTAGTGAAACTAGTCCTGAGAAAAACGTTGATGGCGAAAAGATCAATGTCGGACTGAATTATGGTTTGCCTATTGGAGAAGACAATGGCTTCATCAATTTCACGGGTAATTTTAATTTCAGAGGATGGACTAATCGCATGCTGGAATGGGAAGGTCAGATTTTTAATGCGTATAACTCTATAGAACGCGTTGCTGCTGCAGATGGATATGATACTTCATTATTGTTGGATGATGACTTTGCAGACATCTTTAATTATGCCGGCCCAGCAGGGGTAACTTTGACAGGCGGAGAAACTCTTGCAGAACTGCAGGGAATCCTGGGCGCAGATGTTACCGAATCGGAATTATCAACACGTGGACAAGTACGTAGCGATTATAATATGCGCGTCGGTCAGTCTGAACTGCGTGGCGGGCAATTTTTTATGAACCTTGGTATCCCTTTAGGTGAGAATCTGGAGCTTTATGGTAATGCTGGTTTAGGTTATAAGAATGGTAATGCGGCAGGTTTCTATCGTTTACCTTATCAGGCTCGCGCATACACACCCGCATATATAAATGGATTCCGTCCGGAGATCAACACAAATATCAATGATCAGTCCGCAACGCTAGGCTTAAAAGGTATGTTAGGCGATTGGAATGTTGATATGAGTAATTCATATGGCAGGAACTCCTTCTTATACAGGATTACCAATTCCAACAACGCATCCCTGGCTAATAGTACGCCATTTGAGGCGGATGCAGGAGGATTCAATTATAGTGAGAATACAACTAATTTTGATATGTCTCGCTTCTTTGAAGATGCTCTTTCGGGACTTAACATCGCTTTTGGTGCAGAGTATCGTGTTGAGAACTATGCCATCGTAGCCGGAGAAGAAGGCTCGTATGCGCAATATAATGAAGATGGGAATGTACATGATCCAACGGATGCGGCTTCTGTTGTTCCTACCGATTTCTTTGGTGATACACGTCCGGGTGGCATCCAGGTATTTCCTGGTTTTAAACCGGAAAACGAGATTGATGCCTTTAGAAATTCAGTAGCGGCTTACTTTGACGTCGAAGCTGATCTCTCAGAAATGTTCTTGCTCAGCGGAGCGGTTCGATATGAAAACTATTCAGATTTTGGAGGGACGATCAATTTTAAATTGGCCACCAGAATTAAAGCTTCTGAAAATGTGAACATAAGAGGTGGATTACAAACTGGTTTTAGGGCACCTTCTCTACACCAGATCCATTTTAATTCTACCTCTACCATTTTTGTAGATGGTGTTCCCAATGAGGTTGGGATCTTCCCTAACACCTCCCGGGTAGCCAGGATTTTGGGGATCCCCAGCTTGAAAGAGGAAACTTCTTTTGGAGCTACAGCAGGATTCACAGCAAAAATACCAACTGCTAATATGAGAGTCACTGTAGATGGTTATCTAGTTAACATTGATGATAGAGTGGTCCTTACCGGTCAGTTTAATGATAATGGAAATCCTGAATTGGCAACCTTGTTCGCACAGGCAAATGCCAGTCAGGCTGCTTTCTTTGCGAATGCGGTGGATACACAGACCAAAGGCTTGGATATAGTTGTAGAACACAACGGCAATATATCTGATAATTTGAGGATTAGGAATATGCTGGCATTAACATTTGCTGAAACATCAGTAGAAAATGTCGCTGTACCAGATGCCATAGCATCTGCAGGTCTCACTGATACCTATTTTGATGAAACGAGCAGGATCTATCTCGAGGCTGCTGTTCCAAGAACAAAAGGGAATTTGTCACATAACCTGACATTGAATCAAAATTGGAACTTCTACCTGCGCAATACGTATTTCGGGGAAGTAGAAGAAGCCACAAATAATACAGATCCAACTGTGGACAGAATCTATGCTGGCAAGATCATAACAGATCTTACCATTGGTCATGATATTGATGATAATATTACACTCACCATAGGTGCCAATAATATTCTGGATGTTTATCCCGATATTGGAGATCCGGCCTTCCAATCAAGCGGAAGATTCCTGTACTCGCGACGTTCTGTACAGTTCGGAACTAATGGTCGACATTTATTTGCACGACTTCAATTTAAAATAAAATAAAATTGTAATTTTCAACTGATAGAAGCCCCTTTCATGGGGCTTCTTTTGGTTATGACCTTATGAAGATCAATCCTAATATTTGGGAATTAAAGCCTTCGGCAACACTGGCGATCAACGAGAAAGTAAAATCCCTCAGATCCCAAGGTGCGTCGGTGGTGCATTTCGGATTTGGCCAGTCTCCTTTTCCTATTTACGAAGACATTGTTGCTGCCCTGAAAAAGGAAGCGGCAAATAACAATTACCTTCCTTCCCTGGGCTTATTAGAATTGCGTGAAGCAATTTCCTCCTATTTACAAAAATGGCATGATCTCAACTACCCTTCAGATACAATCTTTATAGGTCCTGGAAGTAAGGAGTTGTTATATCAAACTATATTGATCCTCGAAGGGACTTTTCTTATCCCACAGGGAAGCTGGGTGAGCTACCTTCCGCAGATCAAAGCCAGAGGAGGCGACTTTATCATCCTGCCTACAGAATCTGATTCTGATTACAAATTAGATGCAGTCACCCTGGCATCCTATTGTCAATCGAATCCTGAAATACAGAAAACGGTAATCCTGAACTCGCCCAACAATCCTACCGGCGCTGTGTATACTTCAGAAGAATTAGAGGGTTTAGCAGGAGTTTGCCGGGAGTATGGGTTAGTAGTGCTTTCCGATGAGATCTATTCACGGATCAGCTTTAATAGCGTTACAGCGCCCTCGATCGCTTCGTATTATCCGGAGCGAACCTTTATCTTTAGTGGGATAAGTAAAATATTTTCTGCCGGGGGTTATCGCTGTGGTTTTATGGCAATACCACAAGACCTGGTTCATTTAAGGTCGTCTTTCCAATCCTTATTCAGCGAAACATTTAGTGCTGTGGCTTCTCCGGTCCAATATGCCGCCTTAACGGCTTTTAGAGGATCTGACGGTCTCGATGCCTATATAAAACGCAATGCAGAGATTCTAAACCTGATAGGAACGTATGTCTTCAAAGAGTTAAGTGCTGCAGGTATCCTATGTACAAAACCACAAGGGGCTTTTTATATGATGGTCGACTTCTCTCCTTTCCAGCAAAAACTAAATGGCTTAAATCTGTATTCAAGTGAATCGATTGCCAGTTACTTTCTAGATCAGTTGGGGGTAGCGCTCTTACCGGGTAGTGATTTTTATTTCCCCACTGAAAAACCCATATTCCGATTGGCATTCGTAGATTTCATGGGCGCCGACTGGCCTCGTGAAGCGGGAGCAGAAGAAGGAGTCTCAGCCATTAAGAAATACAGTCCCAAGATAGTTGAAGGTGTAGCCAAGCTAGTTGCGTTTTGCAAATCTTAGCCTTTCTTATGCATTTGAAAGAATTTGCTTCATAAACCGACATACTTTTTATAAATCAGCAACAATATGAAAACCGAAAAGATATTCTTCACCAATACCAGCGGTCAGAATCTTGTAGGCAGGCTGGAGTTGCCCATTGACAGTCATCCTCATAACTACGTCTTGTTCGCACATTGCTTCACCTGCAATAAGAATTTGCTTGCCATTAAAAATATTAGCCGGGCATTAACAGCTCGTGGATTTGCCGTTTTCAGGTTCGATTTTACAGGTCTTGGTGAAAGCGACGGGGATTTTGCAGATACTAATTTCTCAGGGAATGTAGAGGATCTTGTATCTGCAGGAGATCATTTAGCGGAACATTATGAAGCGCCTAGTCTGCTGATAGGGCATTCACTTGGAGGGGCTGCAGTTATTTTCGCAGCTGCACAAATGAACTATGTGAAGGCGGTAGCGACCATTGGTGCTCCAGCCGATCCTGAACACGTGACACATTTGTTACAGGACAGCATTGAGGAGATAAAAGCTTCGGGTCAGGCTACTGTTAATCTGAGCGGCCGTGATTTCACCATAAAAAAGCAGTTCCTGGAAGATCTCCAGGAACAAACACTCGCGAGTACACTCAAAGAATTAAGAAAGCCCTTATTGGTGCTACACTCTCCACAAGACGAAACCGTGGGCATAAAAAATGCAGAGTTACTGTATCATGCAGCACATCACCCAAAAAGCTTTGTTACTCTCGATGGAGCAGATCATTTGCTAAGTCGAAGAGAAGACTCTTCTTATGTCGGTGAGGTAATTGGTGGCTGGGCACCACGTTATTTAGAAATACCCAATAAAACTAAAGTAAAAAGTGACCACCAGGTAGTGGCAAGACTGGACCAGGAAGATGGTTTTACCACACAACTTAATGTTGGCAATCACCAACTCACAGCAGATGAGCCCATAAGTTTTGGCGGAAATGATTTTGGCCCTTCCCCTTATGA
>JAOTYW010000291.1 GCA_029861705.1 Flavobacteriaceae bacterium | reverse complement strand
TTCCAACTTCTAACTCCTATTAAACATTTCGGTCTATTTTAAGCCCTAAAACCAAGCAATTTTGACGGCTAAAAAATCGTAATCCATTATCTTTACGCTATTTAACTTTTTGGACATTTCAGAATTATATGGTGAGGAAAATATCCAGTAATATACTTGTTATATGTTTGTTATAAATATTTTACGAATTATAATAATGGTAATGATAATAATTTCATTTCAGGCAATGCCATTTTATAGTGAAGGATAAATCTCACCATGTTTCCAAGAATCGTTAAATCAAAGAAAAAGTCAGGAACCTACGAATACCTGGTCATTAGTGAATCGCTGCATGTCAAAGGAAAAGGATCAACCACAAAGAATATTGCCAATCTTGGCAATATAAGCAGATTCGACAGTCACTCGGTAAATAGCCTTATTGATGGACTTATCAAGCTTTTCAATGTGGAGAAGTTCGGCCTTTCAAATGAGGTTGAAATTATTGAATCTCTTGAGCATGGAAGTATCATTTTCTGGCGGAAGTTATGGAATAAGCTTAGCCTGTCTAAGCTCATACAAAAGGAGATTGACATTAACGAGCCGCGGCTCAAACTTGAAGTACAAAAGTATGTTGAGATGATGGTTATCAATCGGTGTGTCGCCCCCTTGAGTAAGCTTGGGACGACTCGGTGGATTCCACGGACCTGCTATAAAGTCATGAATGGATATACCGATCTTGATCTTGACGTCGAATATTTTTATAGAAGTATGGATTATTTGCTGCGCATTAAGGACAAGCTTGAACTGGCCCTGTTTGAAAAAATGCGGACGTTATTCAGCGTCAATGTCAAACTCACCTTTTATGATATCACCTCAAGCTATTTTCATGGTGGGAGTTGTCCAATCAGCGCAAACGGCCATAGCCGCGACGGCCGTCGTGATAAGAAGCAGATAGTAATTGGAGTGGTCACTTCCTATGAAGGCTATCCGATAAAACATTATGTTTTTGAAGGAAATAAAAAAGATGAAAAAACAGTTGTTGATGTGGTGAATGACTTAAATTTATCCTACCACATCGAAGAAACAATTTTTGTTGGAGATCGAGGAATGATCACCAAACTGAATCTGCAAACAATTCGAGAGAAAGGTTTTGATTACATCATGGGAGTAAAATTCCGGCAAGATGAAATGCTTGAGGTTCTGTTCAAATCCGGAGATTTATTAGAGCAGGATTATGAAACGCATCGGGGATTAAAAATCCAAGAAAAAAGAATCGCCATTAAAGGTTTTCTTGTCGCTAAAATACGAATGATCCTAAAGGACAAAAAGATAGAAACAAAAGAGACTGAATTGGGTCTGTTAAAGGATCGAATTTTTGCCCTGACTAATAAGGAGGAAAGTAAGGTTAATTATAAAGATTATAAAAGCATTGTCGTAGCTCTTACAGGAAACTCGGAAACGAAAACAGCGAAGAGAATCGTTGCATTAATCAAAAAATATTACGGACATTACGAGGATGTGATGCGAACTGTCGTTTGCCTGAACGAGGAAAGGAAAATAGTCGCCAGGGAAAAAAGAGAAGCGAAATTGAACGAGATTAGTAAAGAATTAGAGGAACTATTTACACCCCAAAAAACCAGAGCAAAGAACTTTGATATCGAAAAAAAACTGAACAGTATTTTTGCCGACTATAAATGCCGATATAAAAAATTCTACACGATCGACCGAACAGAAAAATCAAATGAAGCCATTGGCTATAGTCTAAATGAGGCAGCCCTATCCTATGAGGATAAACTCGATGGCGTATTTATTTTAACAACGAATCGTAATGATTTAGAAATAAAGAAAGTCGTTGATGCCTACAAGAATCTGAAAGAAGTTGAAATGTTATTTGATGATCTGAAACATTTTGTTGATATCAGGCCCGTTCGGCATTGGCTGGAAGTCAGGGTTAAAGCCCATGTCTTTCTTTGTATTCTGGCTCTTCTTCTCAAACGAATTCTCGAGATCGATTACTTCGGTGGCAAAAGTCTAATGAAACCGCTAGAAGAAATAAACAAATCGAAGTTAGTACAGTACAAAATAAAATTATCGGAAAGAACAGACAGATATCAGACTTTCCCAAAAGTTACAAATACAACCCCTGTCCAGAAAAAATATTTCACGATGATCGGTATCAAAAGTCCAATGAGCTTGGAGGAATTTGTATGGTGAGGAAACAAAAAAACTAAATGTTATAATGATAGGGAGTTACATTTCAATTGTGTTTAATCGGAGTTCTAACAAACGATTCGTTCTGAGTCGGTCCCGCATATTAGGCGGGAGAGTGCTCCGTGAATAATCCTTTTTTTGCTATGCGTAAGATCTTTAATAATTAGACGCACTCTTTCTCATTTTTTTTGCGTATTTTATATTTAGCTCTTTTTATAAAGAGCTCGATTAGTATGATGAAACCAATT
>JAOTYW010000106.1 GCA_029861705.1 Flavobacteriaceae bacterium | reverse complement strand
GTTAAGCAATACGATGTATCCAGGCCCCCGCTATAAGCCAGTACTATTTTCTTCATGATCCGTTCTTTTTTAGGAAAAGTTTTTCTTTAATCTTTTTTAGGCGCCTGAAAGCTTTACTGTTTAAGGTTTTAGACTTTTTTGGAGCCGTATCTGTAGGATCGTGTAACATGCCCGTACAAAGACACATTTTACGTTGGGTCCGGGTTAGAATATCAAAATTCTTACAGGTCTGGCAGCCCTTCCAGAAATCGGGATCGTCAGTGAGTTCAGAAAAAGTCACAGGCTTATATCCGAGTTCGTAGTTCATTTTCATGACAGCCAGACCCGTAGTGATCCCAAAGATCTTTGCCTTTGGATATTTCTTTTTGGAAAGCTCAAAAATAGCCTTCTTTATCTTACGGGCATAGCCTAGTTTCCTGTAATCCGGGTGTACGATCAATCCTGAATTAACTACAAACCTATCGTGATCCCATACTTCGATATAACAGAAACCAACAAATTTATCTTCGTCCAACGCAATCACAGCATTATGATTCCGAATTCGTTTCATTATATATTCGGGTGTCCGTAATGCAATACCTGTCCCTCTCACCTTGGCTGATTCAGTGATGGTTTCAGAAATGATCGAAGCGTATTTTAAATGGGTCTCATTAGCAACAACTATTTCCATTGCTAAGAAATTTAAATGTGAAACAAAAAAGTGAATGATAATACGGAACTGGACTCACCTAGTTCCTAAACTATAGCACACCCCTAAGGGCGACGGCGTGCCGGTGCAAAAACAGGGCGCAGAAAAGAACTCTGGACGATGAAAAGTATGTCTGTTTTTGTTGTCATTAGAATGCTAATGTACAAATTCTCATTAATCTACCTAGTCTTCTCTTGATTTTTACGAATCAGGAATATTTCGCGATTAAATCTGAGAAACTCATAAATCAGCATAGCAACTACTACAAAATATTCAATGAATATGAGCCACAAAACCTCTTCGGTTTCCTCGAATCTGTAAGCGGAATAGCTCAGCATTACCAGGGCTGACCAGAATAAGGGGAATCTATATTCAGTGCCCAGACAAAGAACTACAAGGAATATTATATACCAAGGGTGGACAGTTGGAGTCAATAAATAATACGCGCTTAGAATAAGCAACATGGATGCCACCAGGATCCTAGGATTTTTATTATTTCTCAGCGTAGTAGTGAAAAAGACGAGGGTAAGAATAATGATGGGGACAAGTTTCCCGTAGGTCTTTATCATCTCCCAGGGCTTTTCATCTAATTGCACGCCCAGGAATTTTACGGTATTATATACCCCAGCATTGAATTCAAAATTTGAGAACCATAAGGATAAGGTATTCCCGAAATTAGAGATCATGGCTGTACTGACAAAGGGTAATAAACTTGCAAGAACCACGGCTCCTGTCAGAGCACAAAAGGCAATACTCTTTTTATAGTTATAATGTGAAAGGAATAAAGGCAGAAAGAATAGCGGCATAAGTTTTACACTTATTGAGACGCCCATAAATACAGCCCCCCAATACCAAAATTTCTTAAATATGAAATAAAGAGCAAGAACAAAGAAGAATATCATAAACCCTTCAAAATGCAGATTTCCACTTAGTTCAATGATCACAAGCGGGTTGAGGAAATACCAGAAGATCATATGAGGAGAGACATTGATCTTAGTTAACACTTTTCGCCCAAAATAAAAGATACCTATATCTGCTCCAATTAGCATCAGACGCAATACCACGACCTGTCCAATAATACTTGAACCTCCGACTAAGGCAGCGGTAGCAAAGGCGAATTGATTAATCGGCGGGTAGTTACTAAAGTTACGCGCACTTAGTTCCCCCATTGCTACAATTAATTCAGAAGCATGCGGAATAATACTGAGCAGTTCTGATGAAGCTTCTTTTGGTAAATAGAGGTAGGGATTGAATCCATTAATGATCATTTGTCCATCCCAGATAAAGCGATAAAAGTCCTGAGAGAGGCTGGGTATGGCCAACAGGAATACGAGCCGGAAAATCAATCCAGATCCAAATAAGAGTCGGGTATTAAATTTTTCAAACTGAATGAGCTTGTAGCACAACAGGAATAATGCTGCGTATATGGTAATCAGCTTGATAAAATCCGATCTGATTAATTGATAGGCAAAAACAAAATAGAGAACAACACTGAGGACTCCAAGGAGGATCGCGACCTTATGTAATTTCCAATATGTAGTCACTTTGTTGGTCAAGGTTGCCTGGCGTATAGGAATTACAATAAAGTAAAATTTTAATAGGGCGCAAAACCTTTCCGCCTAGCAAGTGGTGTTCGAGAAAGAAAAAAATATGAATGGATCTTATGCCTTAGCGAAAGCCGACTTATAAAAAACAAAGCCGAATCCACAGAACAACATCATGTGGAAAGGAAAAAGACCAAAATCATTCAAAGGAATAGCGCTGTACATTCCAAAAAGGAAATACACCATTAAGGCAAATTCGAGTATGGTGTTTGGGGAAAGTTTTTTCGCCAGATATCTATTGCCTTTCCAACTATCCGTTAAATTATTGATATTGAATTTAGGCGTACGAACAAATTCGGAGCGTTTTCCCATATGGCCTTCCAGTACAGCAACTGTATTGTGTAAGGAGAATCCAAGTGCCACTGAGAAAAAGGTGAAGAATAGCTTGATATAATCCACAAAATCATCAAAGGTTTTCCCCTGAATACTTCTATAGGTGAACCAATAACAAACAAAGAGAATGACGGTACTGATGATAAAAAAGCTTGTAACTTCAAATATCCAGCCCAGATGCCCGTAAATATTTTTAATGTAGAGCATAGGGATGCTCAATACAGCAACCACGAATACACATAAGAACATAGAACTGTTCAGGAGGTGCATTACACCGTGGAATTTTGTTTTAAAGGAAATATTTTTAGATGTGATCACGCTCAGCACAGTTTTTCTGAAATTTTCAGCTCCTCCTTTATTCCAGCGGAATTGCTGTGATCGTGCTGCACTGATCACCACAGGAAGCTCTGCAGGTGTCTCCACATCTTCCAGGTATTTAAATTTCCAATTCTTCAATTGGGCCCTATAACTTAGATCAAGGTCTTCCGTCAATGTATCGCCTTCCCAGTTTCCCGCATCCAGGATACACTCTTTCCGCCAGATACCGGCCGTACCATTAAAATTGATAAAGTGACCTTTAGAATTTCTGCCAACCTGTTCTAAAGTGAAATGTGCGTCCAGGGCAAATGCCTGGATCCTGGTAAGCGTTGAGTAATCTCTATTGATATGCCCCCATCGGGTTTGAACTACACCGATCTCTTCATCTTTAAAATAAATGACGGTCTTTTTCAGCCAGTCATTATCCGGAAGGAAATCTGCATCAAAAATGGCAATGAAATCACCTTTTGCAGTGATCAGGCCCTCTTTCAGTGCACCCGCCTTGTAGCCTTCCCGGTTTTCCCTTCTGATATGCTGTATATCCAGACCAGTTTCCTGAAGCGTTTTGATACGCTCGGCAGTTTCTTGTATGGAATCGTCTGTAGAATCATCCAATACCTGTATCTCAAGCTTACTTTTCGGATACTCAATCAGGGCTATATTATCCAGCAATCGTTTCATCACATACTTCTCATTATAAATAGGAAGCTGGATGGTAACGTGTGGTATTTCTTTTGGATCTAGTAGATTGTACTTGGGGGCTTCTTCATTGCTCCGCTTATAGCTGAGATAGTTGATCAACAGATTCAACTGCGCCAGGCTGTAGAAAAATATCAGTAGAAGTGCTATCGTATAAATAGCAATGATCATGTAGGCTAAGGTTAATCCCATATTACTTAAAACTGTATTTGAATATCCAACCCAAAATTTTTACGCCTGCAAATATAGTACCTTTTACCGTTCCTGACACTTTTGAGACCCCTATTCTTTTTTTGTAACGTACTGGTACTTGGCAAACTGCAAGCTTCTGTTTTAGTGCTTTTAATTGCATTTCAACCGTCCACCCATAAGTATTATCCTCCATCTCAAGGCTTCTAAGGGCAGGGTATCTGATTGCCCTAAAAGGCCCAAGATCTGTAAATTCAGACTTAAAGAGTAAACGCATTAATGATGTAGCCAACCAATTACCAAAAACCTGCTGAGGCGTCATAGATCGTGCTTCGCGCAGCTCTTTAACCCGTGCTCCGATCACCATATCCATGCCTTTGGTAAGAATTGGCTCCACCACTTTTGGAAGTTCTTCCGGGTAATCGGAATAGTCCCCGTCGATAAATACGACAATATCAGGTGGATTGGATTGTTTCCCGATGTAATGCACTCCTTTTTTACAGGCAAAACCATATCCCATGCGTTTTTCGAGTAGGACAGTGGCCCCGGCTTCTTTTGCTTTTTCTTCGGTTTTATCACTGGAATTATTGTTCACAACAATGATCTCTTCTACCATAGAAGGGATCTCCTTTATCACCAGAGCGATGGAGTCTTCTTCATTAAATGCGGGTATGATAACCTTGATGCGCGCCATAGGCCCCGTTTAAGAAGTCGTAAAAATAAGGGATTAATGTCCTGGAAACAGTATTTTCTCCAGCTAAGCAGGAGTTGCTCAAATTTGCTGATGTAATAGCACATTACTGGGATTCATTCACCAGCTCCATCAAATTTACATCGTTTCCAAGAAGTACATCATTAGGCTTGATCCGTCCCTGTAAAGGTCCATTTTCCAGTTTTAGCACACCTCTTGGGCATACTGCAGAACAAATACCACAACCCACACAACTGGAGCGAACGATATTTTCGCCTTTTTGGGCATAGGCCCGCACATCTATCCCCATTTCACAATAAGTAGAACAATTTCCGCAGGAAATGCATTGCCCGCCATTCGTTGTGATCCTAAAACGTGAGAATAGTCGTTGCTGAAACCCCATGATAGCGGCCATAGGGCAGCCAAAGCGACACCAGACACGGTTCCCAAAAATTGGATAGAAACCAGTGCCGATAACACCAGAAAAGACACTTCCTATCAGAAAACCATATGACTTCCGCAAGCTCTCCGATTTAAAGAGGAAAATATTCCCGTCGCCACTGAAATAATGCATTGAGATCAAAGCAATGATCACAACAAAATAGCCAATGGCCCCATACTGTGCATCTTGCTTTAGCTGTTTGCGTTTAAAGATCATGGCCCATAAGAACACCAGGGTGATCAGCGCTGTAACACCCCCTAAAAATGTACCCTTTGTCAACCAGTATTTTGAAGTGTCATTTCCCAGATAGGAGTAGATAACAGCGGTTGTCATCAAGGTAACAAAGACCACAACACTATGCACGACCCAGCGTTCAACCTTCCAGGCAGACAAGCTTTTGTCGCTCAAATGCCTGAACGGATCCCCAGCCGTTTCGGCCAAACCCCCGCAACCACAGACCCAGGAACAATACCATCGTTTACCATATTTATAGGTGAGGATTGGGGTGATAACAAAGATGGAGAGGACTCCAAAGATCAACATGGCCAAACCAATATCTCCGGCGTCGATAAAGGCATTAATCCTGTATCGCTCAAAATTGTAATAGTTCAGGGGCCATATATTTTTAAGATCGTAATAGGGCAAATTTCCATTGAGTCGCGCCATTATCTCAGGGATAATAAATGCAAAAGCCGTTTGAAAGAACATGACGGAAAACGTACGGATAACTTCGTAGCGATTATGCCTGTATTTCCAAATGAATTTTACCCCAAAGGCCAGAATAGCTACGGTGTATAAAGTGCCATAAACAAACCATTGGCTGGCCGCATTGCCACTTAGCATTTTTGACAAAGGATCAAATAAAGAAATGAGGCCTTTGCTCTGCCCGCCCTGTACCAGTCCAAGATATTCTGGAAAGAAGTACAGTATTATATAAAATCCGGTAAAAGCAATACCGGCTACCCAGGCCCAAAAGCCCCTGCTTGAAATGGATTTGAACCAGACCCCGTCATTTTTAATGCCTTTTTCCTTGTTTGCATATGCCATTTTACTATACCAGTAGGTAGCTCCAAAAATCAATCCAAGTGAGAGCGCTAACCACCATCCTTTACCAGGTAATTTGATGTTAAAAACAGCAAGCAGCAGGATGAACAGGCCTGCAAGACCCAATAAGGTAGCCCATTTTTGGCCGGCGGATACGTTTTTTGGAGGCTGACCGGTTAAGGACATATTTCTATCGTATGTGTTCATGCAAATTGCTTAGGATTGGTGTTGAAAGATGGATTTCATACTGGCTTTGTGTACTTTCAATTGTACACCTGCATGCCTGTTAAAAGCAGCGGTGATATCGGCTTCGTAATGTGCATAGAATTCGGGGTCAAAGTTCGCGTCGGCCAGGTGAGTCATAACATCATGCACATGTGCTCCTTCTGAAAGCCAGCGGTCAAAAACTTCATGCCGCATTCGGATACCAAAGGTGTTTATACCCAGGAATTTTCCGCTCTCTTTATGATAGGAAACTGTGATGCAAATTTTTTCATTTGGATGCCTCCAATGGAATTGTGTTTCATATTCTTGCATCCCTTTTGTACTAAATACCCAACCATAGGTTTGATATTCTATGTCAAGGAATTTTGCTGAATTGAACCAATGCCCGGGCCTGTATTCCGTACGGTTATTGCAAATAGTCTGGGCTAGTGTTTCGCCCATCATTCTACCTGTATACCAAACTGCTTCAATGGGCCTGCGATTGCCAATGGGTTCATGCTGTTCTGCACAATCTCCAATAGCATAGACATCGGGCTTATTGGTCTCTAAAAAGCGATTAACTTTTACGCCACGCCCCAGTTCGATCCCGGAATCCTTCAGGAAGTCTATATTTGGAGAAACCCCCGGCGTTAATCCCACCATATCGCATGGAATGGTCTGTCCCTGGTCTGTTGTAACTGCTTTTACTTTGCCATGGCCGTCATCAATTATCTCAACTAAATTGGTTTTTAATTTGAGATCTATATGATGTTCCAGGATATGTTCATTGATCATAGCGGATTCTCCATTGGGAAGTACACCATCCCAAAACGAATCTTCACGCACCAGGAAAGTAACCGGAATATCCCGACTCCGGAGCATTTCTGCCAATTCAATACCTATGAGTCCGCCGCCTACGATAACTGCACGTTGGCATATATCCCTGTTAGGGGCGTTCACTTCCAACAAGTCCAGATCTTGTTTAGAATACAAGCCCTGTACCCCATGGAGGTCCTGGCCGGGCCATCCAAATTTATTGGGCTTTGAACCTGTGGCGATTATGAGTTTATCATATTTTAGTGTGCGTATCGTATCCAGGGTGATCTCCTTAGCTTCGGGATTTACTTTAGTGACAAAAGCACGCATCAATTCAATACTATTTTTTTCCCAAAACCAATCTTCATATGGCTTGATATGGTCAAATTGCATGTGGCCCATATAGACATACATGAGGGCTGTTCTTGAGAAAAAATGGTCGGTTTCAGCTGAAATGACAATGATCCGTTTGTCTGAAAGTTTACGGATATGCCTGGCGGCTGTAATGCCTGAAATTCCGTTTCCAATAATAATTATGTTCTCCATGTAAGGGGGTTGTTGCTAATTTTGTCGCATTTAAAGATAAAAACTAAAAGATAAGTTGATTTTTTTCTTTTGCTTAAAAAATGCAGAGCATACTATCTTTGCTAATATGAAAAGATTCATCCTAGTTGTCATTATTTTCCTTCAAGCCTCATGTGCGAGCCAATTTACAGGGAAGATCAATGGCGTGAGCTTTGTTGCTTCCCGCGATAAAGCCATGCAAGAACATGTAAATCCTGTTTTGGATATTAATGCAGACTATGCTGCTGTTATGCCATTTGGGTTTATCAGGGACTTAAACGCTCCTGATATTATTTTTGATACGGACAGGCAGTGGTATGGAGAAACAACGGAAGGTGCCAAGCAGTATATCCGGCTATTACACAGGAACAAGATCAAGGTAATGCTGAAACCGCAGATCTGGATCTGGCGAGGGGAGTTTACCGGCGATCTTGCTATGAAGACAGAAAGTGACTGGCAGATCCTGGAGGAATCGTATCGGAATTTTATTCTGACATATGCCAAACTTGCAAAAGAAACGCGTGTTGAAATCTTTTGTATTGGAACAGAACTCGAAGAATTTATTAGTCAGCGCCCTTTGTTTTGGGAAAAGCTGATCATAGATATTAAGAACATCTATCCCGGGAAGTTAACGTACGCTGCCAATTGGGATGAGTATACGCGTACTCCTTTTTGGCCCAGTCTTGACTATATTGGTGTAGATGCCTACTTTCCCTTATCTGAAGAAAAGACACCGAGTGTAGACCAATTGAAGGAAGGCTGGGACAGATGGAAGAAGGAATTGTCTGAGCTCGCCTCTACGTATGATAAGCCGGTGATATTCACAGAATTTGGCTATCGCAGTATGGATTTCACGGCAAAAAAACCCTGGTTGGTAGATAGAAATGAGGAAAAAGCCAATATGGATGCCCAAGTGAATGCAAAAAGGGCCCTATTTGAACAGTTCTGGACGGAATCCTGGTTTGCCGGTGGCTTTCTCTGGAAATGGTTCACACATCATGATGCAGCAGGCGGTTCAGATGATAACCGCTTTACGCCTCAAAATAAACCGGCACAGGAGGTTATCAAAACTTATTACAAAATGAATCAATAAGTTTCAATATTCTTTTTGTAATAATCGTATAACTTTTCAGGTCCTGCCCCCAAATAATTTTTAAAGTGAATTACACTGAAGTGGTATTGCAGGGCAATTTCACCCCTGGCTTCGTATTTACGAGCTGAAGTGATTACTGTTTCAGGGATTACTTTAAAAGAAGTTTGTTTATAGATCCTGTTAATAAACTCACTATCCTCATATACTGTATAGCTCTCATCGAATCCTCCGAGTATATAAAAGAGGTCTTTGGTGATAAACAGGGATTGATCGCCTCCGCGGCACAACCTGTAATTCAAGCGGCTAAACCAGGAAAAAAACTTTAAAAAGCGACTTTCTGAATCAAATCGCAAACGAAAACAACCAGCTTCATGCCCGACGGCGACCGCATCTTTAATCGATCGGTCAAAATTTTTGGGTG
>JAOTYW010000105.1 GCA_029861705.1 Flavobacteriaceae bacterium | reverse complement strand
GTTCCTTTAGTCGGGCAACGATCAAGCCACTTGAATGCTTTATGCCTTTTATGTACTCCAGCATGGGTAGTTTAGAGATCTCAACCTGTCCGCTACTTGACGCATGCAGCATATGTACCCTGTTTTCTTGCTTAATAACCAGGGCTGTATGCGTTACATCCAGTCCGTCTATTTTAGTAGCAAATGCGAGAATATCGCCATCTTTTAATCGGGACTCGAGGGTTCTTAAACTGCTGTGAGGAATTACGTAGTAGGGACTGGCTTTAAGCTGGGCCTCAGCTTCAAGGATCTCTTGATAATGCGCCTCATTAGCGAGCATTGGATAGGATTCCCGATGGCTACTCATAAATGTTCTGGAAGCATCTGCCATTTCCCCACCTAGCCTTTGTGTGACGTCTTCCAGGATACCTTTCTCTTCATTATCCGCGATCCATTCGGTAAAATAATGAAGTCGGGAAGCATAACCATCCCTCACCCCTTTTCTATAACGGATCTCTGTAAGTTGCGCTGCAAAATCTTCCAAAGAATTTTGCTCCTTGCACCGCATTAGGGTGAAGGTTATGGCGTTTTCGAGAAATGTCGTACAATCGAGCCCCAAGAAATTAATGACCAATTCTTCTTCCTGGTTTTTGTCGAGGGTATGCGCTACGTAGGGCGTACTCAAAAATGTCTTTCCAATTGCTATGAGCAAGTCTGATTTATTATCTGTGGGTAGTTCTTGTATTATTGCTATTCTTCTTTCAAAATCAAGACTATCCATAGCGCTGCAAACCACCTCCTGGGCACTTGCACTTAATGCCACAGATCCCAAACAAATGCAGATAAAAATTCGAATACCACTCATATGGTAAAAATAGCATTTATTGGAATCCTCTGCTTCATCTAGGGCACAAAGAATTTACATGTCTTAGGAGAGTTCTGCTCTAGAACTAATAGTACCTTTACAACTTTTCTCAAGCAGTACAGATAAAACCAGAACCCAATGTCAAATTATTTGTCAGATGAGTTGGGAACAAAACCCATCGGATCCCTGTTGATCAAACAGGCAGTTCCGGCCTCGATAGGCATCCTGGTTATGAGCCTGAACATCCTAGTGGATACTATTTTCGTTGGAAATTGGATTGGCTCCATCGCCATTGCCGCTGTTAATGTGGTCTTGCCAGTCTCCTTCTTCATAGCTGCACTTGGTTTAGCCATTGGCATTGGAGGCAGCAGTATTATTTCGCGTGCCCTGGGTTCAGGAGACCACGAAAAAGCCCTTAATACATTTGGTAACCAAGTCAGCCTAACTTTATTAGTGACCATTTCCATGGCGTTACTTGGGCTATATTTTGTCGATAGCTTGATCCCGGCCTTTGGCGGGAAAGGAGATATTTTTCCACTCGCAAAAATCTACTATGTCATAGTGCTGTATGGCATACCATTTCTCGCATTATGCATGATGGGAAATACAGTGATCAGAGCAGAAGGCAAGCCAAAATTTGCCATGATCGCAATGATCATTCCATCCATAGGAAATCTTGTACTGGACTACATTTTTATATACATTTTTGATTGGGGTATGCATGGGGCAGCATGGGCGACAACAGGAAGTTATATCTTGTGCTTCGCCTATATCCTTTGGTACTTTCGCTCATCCTATTCAGAGCTGTGGCTTAGGGCAAATAATTTCCTATTGCGCAGCAAAATAATCAAGGAAATAGGCAGTTTAGGGGGCGTTACCCTGGGGCGTCAGGCAGCAACAAGTATTACTTTTTTAATAATGAATAACATCCTCTTTGAACTGGGAGGGGAAGCCATGGTAGCCGTTTATGCCATTATTGGACGTATGCTGATGTTTGCCCTATTCCCTGTATATGGAGTCACCCAAGGATTTCTTCCTATTGCGGGCTATAATTACGGCGCCCATAACTATGAGAGAGTAAAGAAGGTCATTTACACGGCCATCAAATATGCCACTGTAATAGGAACTTTGGTATTTATAGGATTGATGATCTTTCCAGAGTTTATTACATCATGGTTCATTTCGGACAGAGCCCATATGAATGCCCAGGAATTAGCGACGAATGAATTCGTACTTGTCAATACACCACCCGCTATGAGATGGGTATTTGCCGCAACTCCTTTTATTGCGCTTCAATTGATCGGAGCGGCCTATTTTCAGGCTATAGGGAAAGCGATTCCTGCGCTATTGTTAACACTCACCAGGCAAGGATTCTTCTTCATTCCCCTGGTGCTGATATTACCTTTATTTCTAGGAGAAATTGGGGTATGGATTTCCTTTCCCATTGCCGATATACTGGCAACAATAGTCACCGGATACTATCTGAAACGGGAGATCCGAATTAACTTGGCATCTTAAGGAGGGGGAGGGAAATTGGTCTATGCTGCTACATCTTCAGAGCGCAACACCCTTCGCAATTTTTTTGCTACATCAATGGTAAGCCATTTGAGGTTATGCACCTTCCTGGCATGTGCAGCTGCCTTGAACATTGCTTCTTCTTCACTAAAAGCATGAAAGATTCCATCGCAATCATAGCCGATGTCTCGGCACCGAATTATTTTTTTCATGGTTGGGAGATTTGTTCTAGGTTAACTAAATTGATTGTTGTTTAAAAGGAAAATTTCACCTCAGCTGCCCTAAAGTTTCGTTTCCCAACATTATTGCCTTACAAGCTTAATTGTTGCAAGTAATATCCCATAGAACACCTTTCTATTCGTGTAATAATCTTAATTAGTGTTACTAAGGAGATAGCCAACTCGGGGGGAGATAATTAGCCGGCATAGTGTAAGATACAAAATTTATAAGGGATACCCTACAAAGTTATTAACATGGGCTCTTTTAAATTCATTACATTTAATCCTTCTAATTCAAGTACATTTTATATGAAAACCACCACCAACCACACCTATCTTTTTCTTTTTGGCTTTCTACTTTTTTGCATAACACTTTCCGCTCAAAGGAGGTCCAAAACCACTTCAAATGCACCAACCTATCCTGAGGAATTATACTCGAGCATGGAGTATAGGCTTGTAGGTCCCTTCAGAGGTGGGCGCTCAGCAGCCGTTACCGGGGTGCCGGGGAAGCCCAATCTCTTTTATTTTGGCGCTACAGGTGGAGGTGTTTGGCGTACACAGGATGGCGGCCGTAGCTGGGAGAACATTTCAGATGGATATTTTGGGGGAAGTATTGGAGCCGTTGAAGTAGCAAAAAGCGATCAGAATGTTATCTATGTAGGAGGAGGTGAAAAGACTGTCCGTGGAAATGTATCTTCGGGATACGGGGTTTGGAAGACAGAAGATGCAGGTAAAACATGGAAGCAGGCAGGCCTGGAAAATAGCAGGCATATCCCCAGGTTAAAAGTTCACCCAACAAACCATAATATCGTTTATGCAGCTGTCATGGGAAACATCTATAAATCCAGTCAGGACAGAGGCGTATATAAAAGTACTGATGGCGGTAATTCGTGGCGAAAAGTACTGTATACCAATGATCAGGCAGGAGCTGTGGATTTGGTGCTAGATCCTAATAATCCAAGGATTATTTATGTATCTACCTGGCGAGTACAACGTACTCCGTATAGCCTGAGCAGTGGCGGCCCCGGATCGGCACTCTGGAAAAGTACGGATAGCGGTGAGACCTGGGAGGAAATCTCCAAGAATGAAGGATTCCCTAAAGACACTTTGGGTATTATTGGGGTAACTGTTTCCCCAAAAAATCCGCAACGCGTTTGGGCTATTGTCGAAAACAAAGAAAAAGGAGGTTTATATCGTTCAGATGATGGGGGTAAGAAATGGAGTCAGGTAAATAGTGAACGTAAATTGCGGCAACGGGCATGGTATTATACCCGTATTTATGCTGATACCGAAGACGAAGATCTGGTCTATGTCCTTAATGTTCGTTATCACAGATCTACAGATGGCGGTCACACATTTAAAACTTTTAACGCCCCACATGGAGATCACCATGATCTCTGGATAGCACCGGAAGACCAAAAGCGAATGATCATTGGCGATGATGGGGGAGCCCAGGTGACCTATGACGGGGGTGAAACCTGGAGCACATATTACAATCAACCCACAGCACAATTCTACCGGGTAACTACAGACAATTCCTTCCCGTACAGGATTTATGTCGCCCAACAGGATAATTCAACTGTACGTATCAAACACCGGAGTGATGGAAGAACCATTGATGAAGACGACTGGGAACCTACAGCTGGTGGAGAGAGTGCACATATTGCAGTAGATCCTACTAATAATGAGCTAGTATATGGCGGTAGTTACGGGGGATTTCTGACACGGGTAAACCATGAGAAGAATACGCGACGTGCCATCAACGTATGGCCGGATAATCCAATGGGTTATGGAGCGGAAGGGATGAAGTATCGCTTTCAGTGGAACTTTCCAATCATTTTCAGCAAGCACGATCCGAAAAAGCTCTATACTTTTTCCAATCAAGTGCATATGAGCACGGATGAAGGTCAAAGCTGGAAACAGTTAAGTGGAGATCTCACCCGAAATGATCCGGATAAATTGGTGTCCAGTGGTGGACCCATTACCCAGGATAATACTGGAGTAGAATATTACTGTACAATATTTGCTGCAAATGAGAGTCCGCTTAAAGAAGGACTCATGTGGGTTGGTAGTGATGACGGACTCATTCATGTCACGAAGGATGGAGGTCAGAATTGGGAGAACGTCACGCCTTCAAATATGCCTGAATGGAGTATGGTGAACAGCATTGAACCTTCGGCTTTTGACGAGGGAACTTGCTATATAGCGGCAACCCGCTATAAACTGGGAGATTTTAAGCCATATTTATACAAGACCAGTGATTACGGGAAGACATGGACCAAGATCACAAACGGGATCGATAATGAGCATTTTACAAGAGTATTACGCGAAGATCCTAAAAGAAAAGGCTTGCTCTATGCCGGAACTGAAACAGGGATGTACATTTCTTTTAATGATGGCACGAGTTGGCAAAAATTCCAATTGAATCTTCCAATAGTTCCTATTACCGATTTAGCGTTAAAAGACAATAACCTGGTGGTTGCGACCCAGGGTAGAAGTGTCTGGATTCTCGATGATCTTACAGTACTCCATCAGTTGGATAATGGGAGCAGGAACGCCTCCAATATACTGTTCAAACCTAAAGATTCGTACCGAACAAAAGGGAGATCAAGCAGTACTCCTTCTTTAACGGAGGGTCAGAACCACCCAAATGGAGTGATCACCCATTTTTATCTAAAAGATGTCTCCAAAAAGGATTCCATCGCCCTGACGTACACCACTATGCAGGGAGATACGTTAGCGTCATTTAGCACCTTTGCAAAAGAAAAGGAAGATAAATTAAAAGCGAAAAAAGGAGGAAATACCCATGTGTGGAATACCAGGGGTAAAGCAGCAGAGCGTTTAAAAGGAATGATCTTATGGGCTGCTAATTTAAACGCGCCCAAAGCAGTACCAGGCACCTATAAAGTCCACCTTTCTGTCAATGGGAATAATACTTCAAAAGATTTTAATATAATCCCGGATCCACGTGCTGAAGTGAGTATTGCTGACATGCAAAAGCAGCACGATTTCATTACGGATATCAATAAGTCAGTCGACCGGGCCCATCAATCCATCAAGAAGATTCGTAAAGTTTCATCTCAATTGGAAGCTTTTATGAAACAATACAAAGGTGATGATGAGATAAAGGACCTGCTTGATAAAACCAAGCAAATGAAAGAAGATTTTGGGGCTATAGAAAAAGCCTTGTATCAAACCAAAAACCAGAGTAATCAAGATCCTCTGAATTTCCCAATCCGACTAACTAATAAATTGGGACACCTTAACAGCCTTGTAGGTTTTGATGATTTTCCACCAACAGATCAGGATGTAGCAGTAAAAAACGAATTAACATCCCAGATAAATGAACAATTAGAGGCATTTGATGCATTGGTTGACAAGGAGATCTCAGCCTTTAATGCGGCATTTAATGCTAAAAACCTGAATTACCTGTTCATAGAAGAATAGGCCAAAAAAGAACATTTATGAAAGCGATAAAATGGATAGTGTCCATTGGGGCATTTATTTTCTTTTACGACATGCCAGTCACTGCCCAAAGCGCAGATGCTGAATCATATTATAGTCCGCTTACGTACAGGAATATTGGACCTTTCAGAGGAGGTCGTTCAGTTTGTGCGACCGGAGTGATAGGAGAACCACTAACCTATTATATGGGGACGACCGGAGGCGGATTGTGGAAGACTACAGATGCCGGACAACGATGGGAGAATATATCAGATGGGTTTTTCAAAACCGGCTCAGTTGGTGCCATTGCAGTAGCCCCTTCTGATTCAAATATTCTGTATTGCGGGATGGGCGAACACGCTCCCAGAGGGGTTATGACTTCCTATGGAGACGGTGTATATAAATCAACGGATGCCGGGAAGACCTGGGCTCAAATGGGCCTTCAGGCAACACAGCATATTGCACGTATCGTAGTGCATCCTACCAACCCGGATGTTGCCTGGGTGGCGGCTCAGGGCGCGCTATATGGCCCTAACAAGGAAAGGGGCATTTTTAAAACAACGGATGGGGGCAAAACATGGAAGAATGTGCTTTTTATAAACGAATTAACAGGTTGCTCAGAATTGTCAATAGATCCGAGTAATACGCGCATTATGTATGCCGCTATGTGGCACCATCAGCGAAAACCTCATATTGTGATCAGTGGCGGGGAAGGAAGCGGCTTGTATAAATCTACAGACGGAGGTGAAACCTGGGCGAAAATCCACAAAGGTCTGCCTAAGGAATTGGGCAAAATGGCTATTGCTGTAAGTCCGGCTAATCCCGATAAGGTCTATGCACTAATTGAAAGCGATTCTAACAAAGATCAGGGAGGACTCTTTGTTTCTAATAATGCCGGCAGTTCCTGGAATATGATCAGTGGTGATAACAGATTGGTCCAACGCGCCTGGTATTATATAGAAGTTTTCGCCGATCCAAATGATGAGAATACGGTATATGTAATGAGTGCACCGGCACTTCGGTCACAAGATGGGGGAAAAACCTGGGAGCGACTCAGAGGGACACACGGGGATTTTCACGATCTCTGGATCAACCCGGATAATTCAAGAAATATGGTCATCGCCAATGATGGGGGTGCTGCAATATCCTTTAATTTTGGAAAAACTTGGTCTACTCAGAGCAATATGCCTACGGCACAGTTTTATCGCATCAATGCCGATAATTTATTTCCATATAATATTTATGGAGGACAACAAGACAACACATCATTGCGCATTGCTAGTTTGTCTGTGGGTCGGGGTAGTATTAGTGAACAAGATTGGACTTATGCCGCGGGAGGGGAAAGTGCGTTTTTAGCTTTCGATCCGGACAACCCAAAATATGTAGCAGGAGGAAGTTACCTGGGAACCATAAATATGTTAGATATGGATCTAAAGCAGAATACAAAAATTATGGCTGCACCGATCCAATACCTGGGACGTGAAGCAAGGGATATGAAATATCTCTATAATTGGAATGCTCCGATAATTTGGTCGAAGCACGAACCGGGAACATTTTATCACTGTGCTCAATATGTTTTACGCACACGCGATATGGGTGAAACCTGGGAAGAAGTGTCTCCTGACCTGACCCGAAATATGGATGATAAACAAGGTGCCGGAGGCGGACCTTATACCATTGAAGCTGTGGGCGCAGAAAACTATGGAACTATTGCCTATATGATAGAATCACCACATGAGAAAGGGGTCTTTTGGACAAGTAGTGATGATGGACTGGTTCACCTGACTAAAGATGGGGGCGAGAGTTGGACAAATGTTACGCCAAAAGGGTTAAAAGAATGCCTTGTCAATGCCATAGATATATCAGCTCATGATCCGGGGACTGCTTATATAGCTACAACGCGATATAAGTTTAATGACTATGCTCCCGGACTTTATAAGACAACAGATTACGGAAAGAACTGGACCAACATCAGCGCCGGAATTCCATATGGAGCATTTACCCGGGTAGTCCGTGAAGATGCAGATCGTAAAAACCTGCTTTATGCGGGAACTGAACAAGGAATGTATATCTCATGGAATGGAGGATTTAAATGGGAGCCTTTCCAACGTAACCTCCCAGTTACGCCTATCACAGACCTAAAAGTTCACAAGGGAGACCTTATTATTGCAACCTCCGGAAGATCTTTTTGGGTGCTGGATGATCTTTCTGCCCTGCAACAATATAATCCTCAGGACAAAGGATTAAGGATTCTTACACCAGAACCGGCATTGAATGCCTCATGGGGCAGTACATTGAGTGGAAATAGTCCGAATCAAAAAGGGACCCATCCTTTTAATGGTGTTAATCCAGCCAATGGATTGGTGATTTACTATCAGCTTCCGGCAATTGATGAAGGCACTAAAATTTCCCTGTCAGTATTTGACCAAAATGGAAATGAAGTCAGATCTTTTAGTTCCGAAAAAGACAAAGACTATGTGAAACACAATGGCGGTGGACCTCCTCCGGCTCCTGTTCTCTCAAAGAATGAGGGCCTCAACCGATTTGTATGGGATATGAATTATCCCTTGCTTCCAGGCATACCTGGCGTATATATGGAAGCTGGCTTTAGAGGGCATAGGGCTATTCCGGGGACGTATAAAATAGTTGTGACCATAGGAGATCAAAAGGCAGAAACAACTGCCGTGATCCAGGAGACCCCAGGGTTCAACATTCCAGCTTCACAGTATGCAGCCTATGACAGCTTTATGAAGGAAATAGAGGGAAATTTAAAAGACATGCATGCTAAAGTGAACCTGTTGTTTAAGGCACAAAAACAAATTAAGTCTATTGTATCAGATTTAGAAGAGACCCCGTTGAAAAATGCAGGTGAGGAATTGCTTGGCAAATTAAAAAGCTGGGATGAAGATATGGTTCAGCGTAAATCAAAGGCCTATGATGATGTCGAGAATTTTCCGAATAAATTTACGGCCGAATACCTTTTTCTTATAGACCAGTCAAGGAGCACGCTTCCGCGAGTGAACAAATCATCTAAAGATAGAAAAGCAGAATTAGATGCGCAGTGGGCCAATTTAAAAGTCAAAGCGGAAAGTTTGATAAACAAGGAAATTCC
>JAOTYW010000290.1 GCA_029861705.1 Flavobacteriaceae bacterium | reverse complement strand
AGGACCACGCGAAGCGTAATCCGTTGTCTATTGACGGTTGGCTAATGATCCGCTTAGTTGATAGTTCTTTGTTCTTAGATCATTGTTAATGGTTGACTGGGGATTGCCTGTCTGAAGTAATTTTGGCAATGGTTTATTGACTGTGCATATGGCGACCGAAATATTCTTTCAATATGCTGTTGATCGCTTTTAGAATATTTAATTAGTCAATATCCTCAAAATCATCATTGGCCCCATCTTCATTATTTGCTGTTTCTTTCATCGAACTTTCACCATCATCTAGATCTGATTTGTAATCGATATCATCTTCTCCAGATTCATGATCTTCCATAGCAATAACAAGTCGTTTACTCACTTTTACTAGGTAAATAGCGTCTTCACTATTGACCCTTACGCAATCTACGATCTCTCCCTTCTTATTGCGGTAGGAAATTATATCATCGTCGTCATAGCCATCCGGATATTCTGCAACTAGAAGATCAAGTACTTCACCATTTAGTTTATGAAAATCTACGATTTTTCTTTTCATGATATTTTTTTGGTAGCACTATTATTTAACCAGTTCCAGAATGCCGAACCAATGATTCTGTTTTTAGTAAGAAACAGCCATGTAGGGTATGATCCAGAAGTTAATTTTTGGAGTAAAAATTGCGGAAGAACTGATCGAGATTCGGATTTATGAAAGGTATCCGTAATGTGGTTCTCAGAAGTCAGACCTATCACCCGGTGTCCTATCCCTATGACGACCTGGGAAATGGACTTCAAGTTTTTCCCCGGCCCGGATGAAAATAAAGATATCATCTCTAATGATAATAAGTGTTACATCACCACTTATTTACAAGGATAAATATATAAAAAATTGAATCTGATTAACTTCTCCGGGAAATTATTTTTCTAGGCAGTTTTATGGTGCAAAGTTACTGGAATAAGGTCATTAATGGTATAATGAAATGAACTCCCATGAGCAATAGCCTTAGCAGGCAGTTTGATCCAATAAAATTCAATCTGACACGCACTAATTAGGAGTGCAAATTAATCCTTATTACCGCCGATGCTCCGGACTGTCGAATCCGGCTTTGCATCCGGCATCCCATTCATCGGGTTGATTACCATGCGCAGGAATGCCGCCCTGGTCTTTTAACATCCTTGCCAGGTGTAAGCAATTCCATACGAGAAAAGTTGTATTCCGATTTGTAAAATCGTTCTCAGGTCCGCCAGAGCCTTCATCCCTGTATGAGGGACCGGGACCGGCTTCGCCCATCCAGCCGGCATCTGCCTGTGGGGGCACGGTATAGCCTATATGTGAGAGGGAGAACAATATATTCATGGCGCAGTGCTTGACGCCGTCTTCGTTTCCCGTGATCAAGGTAGCTCCTACTTTTCCATAGTCTCGGTACTGACCTTTTTCATTGAATTGGTGTGTATAGCCGTACATGCGTTCCAATGTGCGATTGCAGACGGAAGATTTCTCTCCCAGCCAAACAGACGTACACAGAATAAGAATATCACATGCATCAATCTCCTTTTGGATCTGAGGCCAGTCGTCCCTATCCCATTCTGGGGTTTCGGACATATCCAACCCTAACCCGGCAGGGATCACATAATCTACCGGTCGGATCAATTTAGTACTTACACCATTCGCCTCAAAAATGCGCTGTGCAATACCAATGACTCCTTCTGTATGCGAAAGCACCGGAGTTCGATTCAGCGTACAATTTAGAAAGAGAACTTTTAGATCATCATATTTTGCTGGGGGATTGGAACAGTGATGCTCCACCATCTTTTGAAGTTGTTCGGACATCTTTACAGATAATTAAGTAGTTTGCTTTTTACAGTTTTCAGATATACATTCCAGGCCATCATTTCACGCTTCGGATTTATTGCTCTGTTGCAATTAGCCCGCCATTGGCCTCTTTCTCTTTCAGGTTTTGCACCAATTCCAGGGCATCAGGCACCACATCACTGCACAAAACAATAAGTGCACCTTTTTGAGCATGAGCCACAGCATGTTCGATGGCTTCACGTTCCGAAGGGATGATGGTTGTTTTTTTCCCGGGGTCCATTTTCCTGATGCCATCATGGAGCATTTTAATTAGTTCCTTATCAGTTCGGCCTCGCAGTTGTTTATCCTGGCGTATAATGATTTCATCAAACATCTCTGCAGCAATGCTTCCCATTTCATTGTTGTCTTCTTCCCGGCGATCGCCTATCCCGGCAATTATCCCCACTTTTACCGTTGCGTCCAAATGGTCACAGAAATTTTTTAGGGCGCGCATTCCGGCTGGATTGTGGGCGTAATCCAGAAGAATATTGAAATTCTTGAATTTAAACAGATTGAGTCTCCCGGGAGTTTGGGTTGCAGAAGGTATAAAAGTTTCAAGGGCTGCTTTCATATCCTCATTTCCAAAGCCTCTTACATTCCCGGCGATCACAGCAGGCAAAATATTTTGAATC